>DATIOH010000240.1:0-4072 GCA_035473375.1 Nocardioidaceae bacterium
GGCGGCGGCCGAGGTCGCCGTCGACCTCGCCGAGCACGTGCTCGAACACGACCCGGCCGAGATGGAGATCTGGACGGCCGGCACCGAGCTCCCCGACGAGTTCACGGGCATCCTGGGTCGGTGGTTCACCGAGGGCTCGGCGTTCTCGTTCACCGTCGAGAAGGGTCGGCTGCAGGCGATCGCCGACGGCGCGCCGTCGCGGCGGAAGCCGTCAGTCTTCGTGAAGGTCGCCGACGACGTCTACCGCACGGAGTCGGAGCGCGAGGTCGGAGAGCTATTGCGCATCACCCGCGACGAGCGTGGCGTCGTCACCCGGATGCACTGGGCGACGTACGTGATGACGCGCGAGCCGCTCGCGTTCGGCGAGCACCTGGACGACGCCTGAGCCCTGGTCCACCTACCAGGGCGGCGGACCCAGCTCGACCCGCCGGCGCACCTCGGCCAATCCGGCGGCGCCCGGCTCGAGACTCCACCAGCTCTCGATCCACCAGGTCACGCCGGCCGCCGCCCACTCGTCCGGGCGGTGCGCCCCCGTCTTCACGAACTCGCCGGTGCTGTCGGCCTCGAGGATGACGTCGTAGCCGTCCCAGGGCAGGCCGGCGCCGGTCCGCAGCTCGCGCACGTCGTCGACGATCGTCGCCATCCGGTCGGGCTCGAGGATGCTGCTGCTCCCCTCACTCGGGTCGGCCTTGTCGAGCCACTGCGGGATCAGGCCGTCCCACCGGGCCGCCCGCTCCAACGACCGCTGCCGCGTGCGTCCGACCACCCGGGCGCCGACCACCCACACCGGCGGGTGCGGCTTCTGCACCGGCGGGTCGGGGAGCACGAAGTCGGTGGGCCTGGCCTGAAAATGGGCGCCCTCGAACTCGAACGGCTGACCCGCCATGAGTCCGGCGTAGATCGCGAGGGCTTCGTCGAGCTTCTCGGCGCGGATCTTTCGCCCCTCGTCGGCCTCGAAGGCGAGCCACCCCTCGTGACACGCGCCGAGGCCGGCGCCGAGGATGGCGCGCCCGGCGCTGATCGTGTCGACAGTGCGCACCTTGCTGGCGAGGTCCCACGGCTTGTGGCGCGCCACGGGCGTGAGCATCGTGCCTAGCTTGATCCGCTCTGTCACCATCGCCGCCGCGCCAAGCGTGACCCACGCATCGACCCCCCAGAGCGCCTCCCACGTGAACACGCCGTCCCAGCCGCGCTGCTCCCCGAGGAGCGCCAGCTCCGCGAACTGGCGAGCGTCGGCGAAGGGAACGACGAATCCGTATCGCATGTAACCGGACCCTACGCACGACGGCCGACAGCCGCTTGATCGCTCTTGCGGTGCCGCTCGCCGACTCAGAATGCGGTGTTAGTGTCGCCAGCGTGCCGAGCACCGACGGCTTGCCCACCGACACCGACGTCGGCGTCATTGGCAGCGGCTTCGCCGGGATCGGCATGGGCATCAAGCTCAAAGAGGCCGGGCGCCACGACTTCGTGATCCTCGAGAAGGCAGCCGACCTCGGCGGCACCTGGCGCGACAACGACTACCCAGGCTGCACGTGCGACGTGCCGTCGTTCCTCTACTCGTTCTCGTACGAGCAGAACCCGAGCTGGTCGCGGATGTTCTCGCCTCGCGACGAGATCTGGGCCTACCTCGAGCGGTGCGCCGACACGTACGGCCTGCGACAGCATCTGCAGTTCTCGGCCGAGGTGACCGGGGCCGTCTACGACGAGTCGACCGGGCGCTGGCAGGTCGAGGTCAACGGCTCCGACGTGATCGACGCTCGCGTCGTCGTCTCGGGCGTCGGTGCCCTCCACATCCCGAAGACTCCCGCGCTGGCCGGCATCGAGTCGTTCGAGGGCGAGTCCTTCCACTCGGCTCGGTGGCGGAACGACGTCGAGCTCGACGGACGTGACGTCGCCGTCATCGGCACTGGAGCCAGCTCGATTCAGTTCGTCCCTGCCATCGCGCCGCGCGTACGCCAGCTGAGCGTCTATCAGCGGACGGCGCCGTGGATCACGCCGAAGCCAGACCGGCCGATCGGCGCTCGCGAGCAACGGTTGTACGCGCGCTATCCGGTCATGCAGCGAGCGGTTCGAGCGGGTCTCTACTGGGCGATGGAGGCGCGCGGGGCCGGCTTCGCGATGACGCCGAGGGCAATGGGCTGGCTCGAGCGCGGCTCGCGGCGCTACCTCGAGCGCAAGGTCCCCGACCCCGACCTGCGGGCGAAGCTGACCCCGGACTACCAGATCGGCTGCAAGCGGGTCCTGCTCACCCGCGACTACCTCCCGGCCGTTCAGCGCGACAACGTCGAACTCGTCACGACGCCGATCGCGCAGGTCGGCCCACACGGAATCGTCGATGCCGACGGCATCGAGCGGCCGGCCGACGTCATCGTGTTCGGCACCGGCTTCGAGGTGCCCGGCTCGCTGATGCACATGAAGGTCGTCGGCCGCGACGGCGCGGTGCTCAATGACCTGTGGACGCACGACGGCGCGGCCGCCCACCTGGGGATGGCCGTCTCTGGTTTCCCCAATCTGTTCCTGCTCCTGGGACCCAACACCGGACTCGGCCATACGTCGGTCGTGTTCATGATCGAGTCGCAGATTCGCTACATCGTCCAGGCGCTCGACCTCATGGACGACACCTGCGCCGCCGGCATCGAGGTCCGCGCCGACGTCCAGGACCGCTTCGTCGAGCGGGTGCGCGCCAAGCTCGCCGGCTCGGTCTGGCAGTCCGGATGCTCGAGCTGGTACCAAGACGACCGCGGCCGCAACATCGCCATCTGGCCGCACTTCACCTGGAAGTACTGGCTCGACACCCGCCGGATCAACCCCGCCGACTACCGCCTCGTCAGGGTGGCATCAAGATCCGATGTCTGACACGCCCTGGCGTGCCCTGGCGTGCCCTGGCGTGCCCTGGCGTGCCCTGGCGTGCTGAACGTCGGATCTTGGTGCAAGCCAGGTCAGCCCGACGCGATGAAGCCGAGCAGGTCTTGCCGGGTGAGGACGCCGACCGGCTTGCCGTCGTCTTGGACGAGGATCGCGTCGGCGCCGTGCAGCAGCTCGACCGCCGCTGCGACCGGCTCGCCGGCACCGACGGTCGGCAGCGGCGCGCCCATGTGGTCCTCGACGCGGTCGGCGAGCCGGGCGCTGCCGGCATAGAGCAGGTCGAGCAGGTCGCGCTCGCTCACCGATCCCGCGACCTCGGCAGCCATGATCGGGGGCTCGGCCCGCACGACCGGCATCTGCGACACGGCGTACTCGCGCAGGATCGCGATCGCCTCGGCGATCGTCTCGTTCGGGTGCGTGTGCACCAGGTCGGGCAGCCGGCCGTCCTTGCCGCGCAGGACGTCGCCGACCGACAGCCCCTCCGGCTGTGCCACGAAGCCGTAATGCGCAAGCCAGGTGTCGTCGAACACCTTGCTGAGATATCCGCGTCCGCCATCAGGGAGCAGCACCACAATGACCGCGTCGGGGTCGTCGAGCTCGTGCGCGAGCCGGATCGCGGCCGCCGCGGCCATGCCCGACGAGCCTCCGACCAGCAGTGCCTCCTCGCGAGCCAGCCGGCGCGTCGTCGCAAACGAGTCCTTGTCAGAGACGGCGATGATCCGGTCGGCCACCGTCGCGTCGTAGGCCGTCGGCCAGAAGTCCTCGCCGACGCCCTCGACCAGGTACGGGCGCCCGGTCCCCCCTGAGTAGACGGAGCCCTCCGGGTCTGCGCCGATCACCTGCACACGTCCCTCGGACACGTCTTTCAGGTACCGGCCAACACCGCTGATCGTGCCGCCCGTGCCCACGCCCGCGACGAAGTGCGTGATCCGCCCGTCGGTCTGGCGCCAGATCTCGGGACCGGTCTGCTCATAGTGGCTGAGCGGATTGTTCGGGTTCGAGTACTGATCGGGCTTCCAGGCGCCGGGCGTCTCGCGGACCAGCCGGTCGGAGGTCGAGTAGTAGGAGTCGGGGTGCTCGGGGGCGACGGCCGTCGGGCACACCACGACCTCGGCGCCGTAGGCGGGCCGCACGTCGCGCTTGTCCTGGCTGACCTTGTCGGGGCAGACGAACACGCCCTTGTGCCCGCGCTGCTGCGCGACCAGCG
>DATIOH010000241.1:0-12138 GCA_035473375.1 Nocardioidaceae bacterium
AGCAAGAGGCACGAGGAACTGCCGCCTGACCTGGAGGGATCGGCCGCACAACACCCATGACGGGCGCACTGGACGTACGCCGACAGGCAAGTCTACGGACTCGCCCAGGCTCGGTCAAAACGGATCAGGAGCGGGTCCGGCGCGAGCCGCTGCGACCGTGTTCCGGCCACAACTTCGTGGTTGTCTCCGCCAGACCCGACCGGACCCACGATCCAGGCTCAGACGTAGCGTTGACACATGCCCCTTCACGGAGACTACGCACCCAGTTCCAGTGAGCGGACCCGCAAGCAGGTCGACGAGTTCGAGGCGTCCGACGGAGCACGCGCGAACACGCTGCGCGGCGTGCCGGTGATCATTTTGACCTCGGTGGGGGCCAAGTCCGGGCAGCTGCGTAAGAACGCTCTGATGCGCGTCGAGCACGGCGGCCAGTACGCCGTCGTTGCGTCGGAGGGCGGGGCTCCACGGCACCCGCGTTGGTACTACAACGTGGTCGCCAGCCCGCATGTCGAGCTCCAGGACGGCGCCGACAAGCGCGACTACCTCGCCCACGAGGCGACGGGCGACGAGAAGGCCACCTGGTGGAAGCGGGCGACCGCAGTGTGGCCCGACTACGACGCGTACACGAAGCGGACGTCACGCGAGATCCCGCTGTTCGTGCTGACGCCGATCGAGGCCGGCCAGACTCCCGATCAAGCGAGCTAGCAGGTCAGCAGGCCTGTGCGAGCGCTAGGGAAGCGGGTCGGCCGAGCCAAGTCGCCAGAGCGCGAGGCCGTGCAGCCCGCGGTGCTCGGCCAGTCGCAGCCGCTGCTTCCATGAGCGCGCGTCGGACCACCACAGCCGCGTGCCGTTGCTGAGGACTGCGGACCACTCCCCCGCACGCGGATGCCAGCGTGCCGCCGCCCCGTCGTCGGCGACCAGCTGCCGTGCCTGACGCGGGAATACCGAGTGCCCGCCGCCGCCGGGTCGCCAGGCGTACCCGTAGCCGGCGACGCCGAGGTCGACCTGACGTGGCGGCACCAGGCGGAGCGCCGCCTTCAGGCAGCGTCTCTGCCACGGCAGCGAGCCGATCGGGCCCGGATCAGACCACGACGGTCCGTGCTCGTCGTACGCCATCAGCGCGATGCGGTCGACACTGCGAGCGATCCCGCGCAGGTCATAGCCGCGGCTGCGGTAGCGGGTGGTCGCCGAGACGTCGATGTCGATGGACGCCCGTCCGGGCAGCGCGGCCCGCAGCTGGGCGAGGAACGCCGTCAGGTCGTCGGCGTACGAGCGCCTCAGCGCCTCGAGGTCGACGGTCACACCGTCCCAGCCGCCACGCCGGACGATCTGCCCGAGCCGAGCGGCGACCTCCTGCCGATGGGCGCGGCTGTGCAGCAACCGGCCGAGCGCACGGGTGTCGAATCGCCCGAGCCGCTCGCTCCAGTTGCTCATCAGCAGGCTCGCCGACAGTCCGCTGTCGTGCGCGACCCGGAGGAGGCGGGTCAGGTCGGCGTTCGGACGGCGGACCTGGGCTCCGTCCGCGCGGATCGACACTCCCGCGACGCCGACCGTCGAGAGCGCGTGTGCGTCGCGGCGCACGACCGACGACGGCAGCGAGCCGAGCGCGTAGCCCGTGACGGGCAGCTGCCGGACGGCTGGATCGGCCGTTCGGAGGGTCGAGGGCGCGGCGGCCGGCGACGGTGCCGATCCGCCGGCGACGAGCGCACCGCCGACTGCGAGCGCGGCGAGTGCTCTGCGCATCCGCGGAACCTCCTTCGGCCGCGCCCGACGAGTGCGGATTTTGTCCCCTTGAGGCTGTTCTCTTGGAGGACGTTGCGAGCCCGGGTACGCGTTGCGTCGACGCTAGGCCTTTGCGTGACGAGATGTTGCGCCATGCAGGACAGGTCTCGTTTTTTCTTGTGCCGAACTGTCTGATGAGTCAGCATGTTCGGTGGCCCGGGCACGGCGAACGCTGGTGGGGAGGCCCGTGCGGCCCAAACAACCTGGCAGACCCCAGGTCCACGAAGGAGCACTGAGAGCAACGATGCAATCCGACCTCGAGATCGCGCGCGCCGCGAGTCTGAAGCCGATCGACCAGATCGCCGAGGAGATGGGCCTGACGCCCGATCTGCTCGAGCCTTACGGCCGCAATGTGATGAAGGTCGATCTATCGGCCATCGAGCGCCTCGCCGACCGACCGCGAGCGAAGTACGTCGTGGTCAGCGCGATCACGCCGACTCCCCTCGGCGAGGGCAAGACCACGACGACCGTCGGTCTCGGGCAGGCGTTCAAGCACATCGGCCGCCGCGCGACGATCACGATCCGGCAGCCCTCGATGGGCCCGACGTTCGGTATCAAGGGCGGCGCGGCCGGCGGCGGCTTCAGCCAGGTCGTCCCGATGGAGAACCTCAACCTCCACCTCACCGGTGACTTCCACGCGGTGACGGCCGCGCACAACCTGCTGGCCGCCATGGTCGACAACCACCTGTTCCAGGGCAACGAGCTCGGGCTCGACCTGCAGGAGATCACCTGGCGCCGGGTCCTCGACGTCAACGACCGCGCCCTGCGCAATGTCGTGGTCGGTCTCGGCGCGAAGGCCGACGGTGTGACGCGGCAGACCGGCTTCGACATCACCGCAGCGTCTGAGGTCATGGCCACGCTCGGCCTCGCGCGCGACATGACCGACCTGCGCGCCCGACTCGGCCGGATCGTCGTCGGCTACACCAGCGCCGGGGTCCCGGTGACCGCCGAGCAACTGCACGCAGCCGGCTCGATGGCCGTCATCATGCGTGACGCGATGAAGCCCAACCTGATGCAGACGCTCGAGAACACGCCGGTGCTCGTGCACGCGGGGCCGTTCGGCAACATCGCCACCGGCAACTCGTCGGTCGTGGCCGACCTGATCGCCCTGCGTACTAGCGACTTCGTCATCACCGAGGCCGGCTTCGGGGCCGACATGGGCGCCGAGCGGTTCTTCAACATCAAGTGCCGGGTGTCGGGCGAGTCTCCCGACGCCGCCGTCGTCGTGGCGACCGTCCGGGCGCTCAAGGCGCACTCGGGCCTGTTCAAGATCGTCGCCGGCAAGCCGCTGCCGGACGCCCTGCTCGCCGAAGGCCCCGACGACGTCGCCGCGGGCGCCGCGAACCTGGTCAAGCAGATCGAGAACGTCCGCATCCACGGCGTGTCCCCGGTCGTGGCGATCAACGCCTTCCCCACCGACCACAAGTCGGAGCACGACATGATCCGCGAGATCGCCGAGGGGGCCGGCGCCCGCGTCGCGGTCGCCACTCACTTCAGCGACGGAGGGGCCGGGGCGGTCGAGCTCGCCGAGGCAGTGCAGGACGCCGCCGACGAGCCGTCCAACTTCCAGGTGCTCTACCCGTCGGAGGCATCGCTCAAGGAGAAGATCGAGATCATCGCGGCGAAGGTCTACGGCGCGGACGGCGTCGACTACGCGCCGTTGGCGAACAAGCAGCTCGCGCAGTACGAGAACGCCGGCTTCGGCAACCTGCCGATCTGCCTCGCGAAGACGCACCTGTCGATCTCGTCCGACCCGACCCTCAAGGGCGCTCCGACCGGCTGGCGACTGCCGATCCGCGAGGTTCGCGCGTCGGTCGGCGCCGGGTTCATCTACCCGCTTGCCGGCGAGATGCGCACCATGCCCGGTCTCGGCAGTGCCCCCGCGGCGTCGATCATCGACCTCGACGAGAACGGCGAGATCGTCGGCCTGAGCTGAGACATCCCAAAGTGGAGCCACTTTGCGGCGCATTCGCGCCCGCAAAGTGGCTCCACTTTGGGTTTCGGGAACGGTCAGGCGTCGGCGGTTGCGGGCTCTTTGGCCTTGTCGGCGTCGCGGGACTTGTTGTTAGCCCCGTCGGCGGACGTGTCGGCGCCCTTCGACTTGCCGTCGCTCTGCGCGCCGTCGTCTGACGAGTCGGTTCCGCCGCCGCCGCGCCGCCCACGCCGGCCACGTCCGGAGCGACGCCCCGATCCGCGAGCCGACGACGAGCCGTTGTCGGATGCCGCGTGGCCGTTGTCGCGCTGGCGCGGCTCGATCGGATCAGACTCGATGACGACTCCGCGGCCCTGGCAGTGCTCGCAGGTGTGGCTGAACGCCTCGATCAGACCGGTTCCGATCCGCTTGCGCGTCATCTGGACGAGGCCGAGCGAGGTGACCTCGGCGACCTGATGCCGGGTGCGGTCGCGGCCGAGGCACTCGACCAGACGTCGCAGCACGAGGTCGCGGTTGCCCTCGAGCACCATGTCGATGAAGTCGATGACGATGATGCCGCCGATGTCGCGAAGCCGGAGCTGTCGGACGATCTCTTCGGCCGCCTCCAGGTTGTTCTTCGTGACCGTCTCCTCGAGGTTTCCGCCGGAGCCGGTGAACTTGCCGGTGTTGACGTCGACCACCGTCATCGCCTCGGTGCGGTCGATGACGAGGGAGCCGCCAGACGGCAGCCAGACCTTGCGGTCGAGAGCCTTGGCAATCTGCTCGTCGACCCGGAACTTCTCGAAGACGTCGCCGTCGTCGGTGTGACGCTCGAGCCGCTCCGCGAGGTCGGGTGCGACGTACTGCACATAGCCCTCGACCATGTCCCAGGCGTCATCGCCGGCGATGACCAGCTTGGCGAAGTCTTCGGTGAACAAGTCGCGGACGACCTTGAGCGTGGTGTCAGGCTCGGCGTACAGGAGCGCGGGTGCCTGGCCGGACTTGACCTTCTTCTCGATGTCTTCCCACCGCGCCGTCAGCCGGGTGACGTCGCGGGTCAGCTCGTCTTCGCTGGCACCCTCGGCCGCCGTGCGGATGATGACGCCGGCCGTGTCGGGAAGGATGTCCTTGAGCAGAGTCTTGAGCCGGGTGCGCTCGGTGTCGGGGAGTTTGCGGCTGATGCCGCTGGTGCCACCGCCCGGCACGTAGACGAGGTAGCGGCCAGGAAGGCTGATCTGGCTGGTCAACCGCGCGCCCTTGTGGCCGACGGGGTCCTTGCTCACCTGGACGAGGACCGCCTGGCCCGGCTTGAGCGCATTTTCGATGCGTCGGGGCTGGTTGGCCTCGCCGACGAGATCCCAGTCGACCTCGCCCGCATAAAGGACGGCATTGCGGCCGCGGCCGATGTCGATGAACGCCGCCTCCATGCTCGGCAGGACGTTCTGAACGCGCCCGAGGTAGACGTTGCCGATCAGCGACGTCTGCGACTCGAGGGCGACATAGTGCTCGACCAGAATCTCGTCTTCGAGCACGGCGATCTGCGTGACCTCGCCGCGCTGCCTGATGACCATCGTCCGATCGACCGACTCGCGTCGGGCGAGGAACTCCGACTCGCTCAGGATCGGCGGACGCCGACGACCGGCTTCGCGACCCTCGCGGCGACGCTGCTTCTTGGCCTCAATCCGGGTCGAGCCCTCGACCGACGAGATCGACTCGCTGGACTTGCGGGGCCGGCGGACCCTGACGACGGTGTCGGCCGGGTCGTCATTGGTGTCGTCGCTGTCTTCGCCGGACCGCCGACGGCGTCGGCGGCGGCGGGACGTGCCGCCTGAGTCGCTTGAGTCGCCGGCGTCGTCGGTGTCGATCGGGGCCCCGTCGGAGTCGCCCGACGCCGCCTCGTCGACCTCGATGTCGCCGTCGGTGCCTGGCGCATCGGCCGACTTTCGCCGGTTGCGTCCGCCGCGCGAGCGGCGTCGGCGCCCGGAGCCAGACTCCTCAGACTCGGCGTCGCTCTGCTTGTCGCTGTCGTCGGCCACCGGTGTGTCGGTCTCGGCTGCGGGCGCGGCCTTGGACCGTCGGGTCGGGCGAGCGACGACTTCTGGCGCCTGGAACAGGAGGGCGACGCCGGTGCCGCCAGCATCAGCGGGCGAGTCCGCGGAGTCGTCAGCCGCGTCGACAGAATCCGCCGAAACGCCCTTCTTGCCCCGTTTCCGTTTCGGTTTCTCCGCCTTGCCTGCCTTGACTGCAATGTCAGGCTGGTCAGCACTCGCGGCCCCGGCTGCGGGATCGCGCGAAATGTCGATCTCAGCCTCAGGCGCGTGATCGGCGGCAGGCTCGAGGTCTGCCGCTAGCGCGGTCGATTTCTTCGCCGAGGACTTCTTCGCGGCGGCGCTCTTCGACGTCTTCTTGGCAGCCTTCTTCGCGGTCTTCTTCGCCGGCGGCGCAGCCGCGGCCGACGCACCGGACTCGGAGGTGTCGGGTGCGTCGAAGGCCACTGCCTGGGGCGGACCGGCCGGCCGGCTCGCGGCGCGCCGTCGTTGACGCGTGCGCGGCGCAGCGGCAGCTGTGTCGCCGGTGTCGGTGGTGCTTTCTGCGGGTTCCTGTTCGGATGACGTGACTGTTGTCTCGTCGAGCATTTTCGCTCCTCGTGCCTCCGGGCGCTGAGCGCCGCACAGAGGCGGTTCGGGTGCGACGGGCGCGGCACCTGATGTGGCCTGGTGATCGTCCCGCCGCGCAAGCTTTCGGTTGCGCTTTGTTTGCGCTGTGTCTACGACACGCTCGGTCGGTATCGACCGTCGCGCCGCACGAAACGGCGGCGACATTTCCGCACCGGTGTGCGGCGGGTGTCCGTCCGACCGGTCAGCGGTCGCGTCCGGCTGGGGCCGTCGCGTCGCGATCTGGTTGGAGCGGATCGCCCACAACGCCTGTCTGGGGGTCGAGCGGGCCTTGCGCGATCCGGGTCTGCCGAGGCGGCTCCGGTGCGACGAGGCCGGAAATTTCGGTCAGACCGGCGAGGATGTCGTCGGGTCGAACGGATGGTTGGCCATGCCGTACGACCATGTCCAGTATCGCACACGCAGGCACACCTGCCCCCTCCGACGCAGGTGCGACGCGCACTTCGAGCCGTACGACCGCGCCTCGGCAGTCGAAGGCCCGGACGCCGCGCTTCGTCATCCGCTCGACCTCGACGACGTCGCGGGCCAAGAACTCGGCGACGGCCGCCCGGGCATCGTCTACCGCGACCCCCGGGAGCTCGACCTCCCAGGATCCGGCTTCGAGGCGGTCGGCCAGCGCACCGCCCGACGAGACGACCACCTCGACGACGTCGAGTCCAGGGGGCAGGGCAGCGTCGAGCTCGGCACGCACCCAATCGGCATCGCGCTCCTCGACCAGGCCGATCTCGAGGTACTCGGCCTCGCTGGCCGCACCTGTCGGCGAGGCGTTGGCGTACGAGATGCGTGGATGCGGGCTGAACCCCGACGAGTACGCCATGGGAAGCCCCGCCCGGCGCACGGCCCGCTCGAAGGCACGCCCGAAGTCGCGATGACTTGTGAATCGGAGCCGACCCCGCTTGGCGTACCTGATCCGCAGCCGCTGAGCGGGCGGCGGCTGCTGAGCAGGCTGGTCGCGCATGCCGACGACGATAGCCGCGCGCTTCCACCACCCGGCCGCCCGACCGGGAGCACAATGAGCCGAGCGGCGGTGTCGACTGGCAGGGGAGATCCAGGATGGCCAACCAGAGCCAAGGTCCGTCAGGGCAATGGCCCGGATGGCAGCCGCCCCCGGTCCAGGCGTGGGCGCCGCAGCCGTGGACGACCCCGACCCCTCCCCCGGCGATGAGCCAAGCGGTGATGCTCCTGCGGCTCGGCGCCGTCCTGACCGTCGTCGGCGCGATCGTCAATGTCCTGCTCACCGACGCCACCGACGTGGGCAGCTCGCCCTTCGGTGGTTCGAGCACGACCATGGACGACAGCGCGGTCAAGGCAATCACGTATGTGAGCGCCGCCCTCACGGCTCTCGTGGGCGTCGGACTCTGGCTGTGGATGGCGTGGGCGAATGGTCGCGGCAAATCGTGGGCGCGCACGGTCGCCACGGTCTTCGCCTGCATCAATGGCGCGTTCTGGGTGATCGGGGCCATCGCGGTCGCCCTCGTCCACGTCGACTATTCAGGGCAGTCGTGGGCAGTGCGGCTGATCGGCCTCGCCGTCTCCCTGGCGACGTTGCTGGTGGGTTTGTACGCGCTGTGGCTGATGTACCGACCCGAGTCCGACGCGTTCTACGCCGCGAGCTCCGCGCAACCAGCGCCTGTCGCCTGGCCGCCGTACTACCCACCGGGCGGCTACCCATACCCGTACGCGTACCAGCCGCCGCCTCCCCTACCCGCGGTCCCGCCTCCACCGCCGCCTCCACCGCCGCCGTCACCGCCGCCGTCCTGACGGCTGAGCCCCTGAGGCGGGCGGCGCACGCACGACGCACAATGGACCATCGTGCCCACCGAGTCCACCGAGTCCGTCGAGTCGACTGCCGCTGACCCCGGCGCCATATCGGCCCCGACCGCGCCGGAGGTGACCACTGGACGGCGCGAGCGCGCGCTGATCCTGCTCGGCATCGTCGTTCTGGCGTTCAACCTGCGCCCCGCGGCGACGGCGGTCGGACCGGTCTTGGGCGACCTCCAGGATGCCCTCGATGTGAGCGCGACGACGGCTGGCGTTATCACGACGCTGCCAGTGCTCGCGTTCGCCGTATTCGGCTCGCTCGCACCGTGGTGCGCCCGGACGCTCGGCATTCACCGCGTCATGCTCGTAGCCCTCGTGCTCGCCGCCGTCGGACAGTTCGCGCGGGCCGAAGCGGGCAGCGCAGCCGTGTTCATCGCGGCATCCGTTCCGGCCCTGGCCGGGATGGCGACCGCGAACGTGCTGCTGCCGTCGCTGATCAAGCTGCACTTCCCGACCCAGATCGGCCGGCTGACCGCGGTCTACACCACGACCCTCGCCGTCGGCATGACGATCGCCTCGGCGAGCACGGTTCCCCTCGCGGAGGCAGGCGGATCGTGGCGGTTCGGCATCGCTGCGTGGGGAGCCACCGCGGCGATCGCGGCCCTGCCCTGGCTGCTGTTGTTGCGCCACGACGTGCGTCCCGAGGAGCGGAGTGGGCACGCCATCGGCTTTCGCGATGTCGCACGGACGCGCGTCGGCTGGCTGATGGCGCTCTTTTTCGGCATCCAGTCGCTCGTGGCGTACGCGATCTTCGGCTGGCTGGCCGAGATCTTCCGCGACGCCGGGTTCTCCGCGCGCGAGGCCGGGCTGCTGCTCGCGCTGACGATGGCACTGGGCATCCCGACATCGCTCGCCGTGCCCGGCCTCGCGACCCGGCGCGAGAGCCAAGCCCCGATCGTCCTCACCCTCGCGGCGTGCTCGATCACGGGGTTTGTGGGGTTGCTCGCCTGGCCATATGGCGGAGCCGTGGTCTGGGCGACATTGTTGGGGATTGGCACCGGCATGTTCCCGCTCGCCCTCGTGCTGATCGCCCTGCGCACCGACACGGCCGACGGGACCGCGGCACTGTCCGGCTTCACCCAAAGCGTCGGATATCTCATCGCCGGAATCGGTCCGTTCACCGTCGGTCTGCTCTACGACGCGACCGGCTCCTGGACTCCCCCGCTGGCACTGCTCGCCGTCCTCGTCGTCCCCCAGGCCGCCTTCGGCCTCGCCCTGTCGCGTCCGCGCACCCTCGAGCGCGAGCTGGGCCTCCGCCAAGATCCGACATCGAGCACGTCATAGCAGGCTGGATGTGGGACCTTGCATCATGAGGGAATGACGAGTCTCGAGGATCTGATCGCCGACAGTTGGTTCCCCTTCGCGGGCGACATCACCATCAAGCCTCTGGACGAGCCGGTCGTGCCCGAGCCGGATCGGCACGGTCCGACCGCCGAGACATGCCACTCGTGCCAGCGTCCCGACGACGACTACATCTGGACCGACGACAGCTGGCGGCTCGTGCGGTACTCCCCGACACAGGTCCGCGGCATCGTGCTGCTCGAGTCGCGCGAGCACCTCGACTCGTTCTCCGATCTCCCAACGGAGCTCCTTGCCGGGCTCGGACCGATGATCGCGCGCCTCGAACGGGTGCTCCTCGACCTCGGCGACGTCGCCCGGGTGCACACCTGTCGGTGGGGCGACGGCGGCGCACACTTCCACCTCTGGATGATCCCAAGGCCACTCGGGGCGCTCCAGCTGCGTGGCTCGATGCTGCCCATGTGGCTCGATCTGCTCCCTGACCTCGACGACGAGGTTGCCGAGGCGGCGTTCGCGCAGATCGCGGCCGGCATGGCCGCAGGGAGCGGCACGGCACATCGACCGAGGATCGACTCCGTCTGAGACGAATCCAGATGCCAGGGCTCGCACGTCGGTCAGGGTGAGAGGCGAAGGAGAGCAGACCTGCCTCGCGGGTCACTCCTCGGATACCCGACGCCACACGTCGTCGAGGGCTAGCGCGGCGGTGCGCCCGGCAGGGTGTCGCCGCGGCCGGGACGTACGAGCAGCGCGGTGGCGGGCACGAAACCAGCGCGCGAGTAGTAGGGGATCGACTGCTCGGACGGCGTGAGGACGATCCGAGCGAAGTCGTGCTCGTCGGCGTAGGCGACGGCGACCTCGAGCAGCTGGCTGCCGATGCCGAGGTTGCGGTGTTCGGCGAGGACGAAGTTGTTGGCGATGTAGCCCCACTGGCCCAGGGGTGCAGGTCCCGCCTCTGGAACCGGGCGGGGCATCCGGGTGAAGAGCACCATGTTGAGCATCCCGACCACCTGGCCGTCGAGCTCTGCCAGCCAGTTGATCCGACGGCCGCGCTCGTCGTCGGCCCACGCGAGGAAGGCAGGCTCGAAATCAGGGTCGTCGATTGCGCCGAGCCCGCCACGCTCTTCAGTCCACGCTCGCCGCAGCGACGCGATCGCGAGGTCGTCGTTAGCAGTCGCGAGGCGGACGCTCGTGCCGTCGCGGTCGTAACCAGCCGTTTTGCCGCCACCGTAGGCTTGGCTCATGGGCTGGTTCCTCCTGATCGTGGTCGTGCTGATTCTGGCGTACGTCTTTCGCGTGCCACTGCTGTCGAAGGTGCTCGGCCAGCCCGAGGAGCGGGTCCGCCGCATGCTGAGCCGCCGCAAGTCCGGCTAGCGGTCACCTATTCCGCACGAGCGGTCACCTACTCCGCGCCAGCGGTCACCTACTCCGCGCCAGCGGTCACCTATTCCGCGCCAGCGGTCAGACAACTGACAGCGGGAGCAGTTGGCGGCCGGTCGGCCCGACCTGGATCTCGGTGCCCATCTCGGGGCAGACGCCGCAGTCGAAGCACGGGGTCCAGCGGCAGTCGTCGACCTCGACCTCGTTGAGAGCGTCCTGCCAGTCCTCCCAGAGCCACTCGCGGTCGAGCCCGGAGTCGAGATGGTCCCAGGGCAGCACCTCGGAGTACTCGCGCTCGCGGGTCGTGTACCAGTCGAGGTCGACGGGTGTCTCGGCCAGCACGGAATCACACGCTGAGGCCCAGCGGTCGTACGAGAAGTGCTCGCTCCAGCCGTCGAACCGACCGCCGTCGCGCCACACCTGCTCGATGATCGCGCCGACTCGACGGTCGCCGCGCGAGAGAAGTCCTTCGATCGTGCCCGGCTTGCCGTCGTGATAGCGGAAGCCGATGGCGCGGCCGTACTGACGGTCGATGCGCACCGAGTCGCGCAGCTTCTGCAGCCGTGCGTCGGTCGTCTCGTGGTCGAGCTGCGAGGCCCATTGGAACGGCGTGTGCGGCTTGGGCACGAAACCGCCGATCGATACCGTGCAGCGGATGTCGCGACGGCCCGACACCTCGCGGCCGGTCGCGATGACCTTCTTCGCCAGCTCGGCGATCTCGAGGACGTCTTCGTCTGTCTCGGTCGGGAGGCCGCACATGAAGTACAGCTTCACCTGGCGCCATCCGTGCGAGTACGCCGTCGAGACGGTCCGGATGAGGTCTTCCTCGGACACCATCTTGTTGATCACCTTGCGCAGCCGCTCGGAGCCGCCCTCGGGCGCAAACGTGAGGCCCGAGCGACGCCCATTGCGCGACAGCTCGTCGGCGAGCGTCACGTTGAACGCGTCGACCCGCGTGGACGGCAGCGAGAGCGACACGTTGGTGCCCTCGTAGCGATCGGCCAGGCCGTGGGCGACCTCGCCGATCTCGCTGTGGTCGGCCGACGACAGCGACAGCAGGCCGACCTCTTCGAAGCCGGACTGGCGGATGCCGTTGTCGACCATGTCGCCGATCGTGGTGATCGAGCGCTCGCGGACGGGGCGGGTGATCATGCCGGCTTGGCAGAAACGACAGCCGCGGGTGCAGCCGCGGAAGATCTCGACCGAGTACCGCTCGTGCACGGTCTCGGCCAGCGGCACCAGCGGCTTCTTGGGGTAGGGCCAGCTGTCCAGATC
>DATIOH010000242.1:0-5981 GCA_035473375.1 Nocardioidaceae bacterium
GGTCTGACAACCCCGCGAGCGGTCACGTTGTCTGCGCGAGCGGTCACGTTGTCTGGGCGAGCGGTCACGTTGTCTGGGCGAGCGGTCACGTTGTCTGGGCGAGCGGTCACGGTGTTGCAGCAATCTCGCGATCTTGTGACCGCTGCCGCAGACTCTGTGACCGCTGGCGCGGACTCTGTGACCGCTGGCGCGGACTACATGACCGCTCGCGGCGGTGACAGCAGCAGCTCGAACTCGAGCTCGTGCTTGATCGGGATGCCTCCCTCGCCGTGCGTCGAAATCGACGGCTTGAGCCGGCGGGCCTCGTCAACCGCATCGCGGTGCAGGGCGCACAGGTCGAGGCCGATGTGCTGATAGAAGGCAATCGCGCCGATGTTGTCGTTCGTCGTCGTCAGCCAAAGCCGGCGACAGCCGGTTTCCCGCCCGTGGGAGGCACAGCGCTGCATGAGAGCCCGGCCGGCCCCTCGGCGCCGCACCGAGACGCCGATCGACAGCACCTCGATCTCGTCGCCGCGGACAGCGACGACGGCGAGCCCTGCGGGTTGGCCGTCGGCCTCCACAAGATAGGCCGGGTGGGCCATCGCGTCGACAAGCTCGCCTCGACGGGCAACCTGCGTCGAGCCCCAGTCGCGGGCGAGGGTGCTGGCCATCCAGTTGCGCTCGTCGTCGCGGACGGCGCGCACGGTGATCGCTGCTTCATCGGGCACGCGTCCATCATTGCGCCCGAATGGGGCTAGCCGGCCGCAGAAAGCGATCAGCGCGACTCAAGCGGGAGAGAGGCCCGCTCGAGCCGCGCTGTGCTCGTGGGTGCTGTTACTTGTACTGCGTGGTGAAGAGGGTGCTGAGGGATCAGCCCTCGGTCTTGGCCTTGATCGCCGACACCTCGAGCTCGAGGGTGACCTTGTCGCTGACCAGCACGCCGCCGGCTTCGAGGGGAGCGTTCCACTCGACCTTCCAGTCGCGGCGGTTGATCGTCACGGCTCCCTCGAGCCCGACCCGGACGTTGCCGAACGGGTCGACAGCGGTGCCGGTGAACTCGAAGTCGATGGTGACGGGCTTGGTCGTCTCCTTGATCGTGAGGTCGCCGGTGAGCCGGTAGCGCTCGTCGTCGACCTTCTCGACCGCAGTCGAGCGGATGGTGATCTCGGGGTAGTTGGGCGCGTCGAAGAAGTCGTTCGTGCGCAGGTGCGCGTTGCGCTGCTCGTTGCGCGTGTCAACGCTGTCGGTCTTGATGACAACCTCGGCGAACGACTTGCTCACGTCTGCGAAGTCGAGGTGCGCCGTGCCCTCGAACTCGTTGAACTGACCGCGGACCTTGGTCACCATGGCGTGCCGCGCGGCGAAGCCCAGACGGCTGTGCGCGGTGTCGATCGTGTAGTCGCCGGTCAAAGACTCAAGGGTCTGTACGGACATCAATTGCTCCTCAGGAGAAGTGCGTTACGCATCGTTGGGTGCGTCTTGTTTACATTTCAACTATCTCACTGCCGCATCTATTCCCGAGAGCGGGCGGGTATTTGCGGCCAGGGCCGCGCGGGCTAGCGGACGGCCGTCTGGAGCCAGTCGGCGACGATGCGTCCGAAGTCGTCGCGGAGGTCGGTCACCAGGCTGTGCGTCGCGTCAGGGACCAGCCGCACGTCCGCCCGGGGAAGTGCGTCCCGAACGCGCTGCGCCGCTTCGACGTTCTGCGCTCGCGCCTGCTCAGGCACGGTGGCAAGCAAGAACAACGTCGGCGTCGCCGCGTCGGCGATCGCGCTCCAGGTCTCGCTCTGCCGGGCGCGGGCCAGGTGATAGAGAGCTGCGCCCTGCCCGTCGGGTCGAACCCGCGACGACATTGCTCCGGAGTCGTACTCCATGCCGACGAGCAGGAGGTCGAGAAGCGGGTCGTCGGCCTCGAGCTCGAGCTCCGCGGCGAGGGCCGCGACATCTGGGACCTGAAGGCGTCGAGAGCGAGCGCGCTCGATCCAGTCGTCGAGCGACAGCGCGAGGTCGTCGCCGAGCACGTCGGCGTAGTCGAGATGCCCACTGTCGACGAGGACGAGCGCGTCGACCCGGTCGGGCTGTGCGGCGGTCATGTGGCATGCGATGGCCCCGCCCCAGCTGTGGCCGACGAGTGTCGCCTCATGGAGACCGGCGGCGTCGACCACCTCCCACATCCAGCCGGCCAGCCGAGTGAGCTCGTAGTCGTCGGCAGCCAGCGATGCTGTGTCGGCATAGCCAGGGAGGTCGGGTGCCGTGACGGCGAACCCCGCCTCGACGAGCGGCCCGACACCGACGCCAGCCATCGCGCCCGAGGACACCGGGCCCATCGCATGCAGGAACAGAACGGGCCGGGTGCCGTCGCCCCACGAGCGAAGCGTGACCGGCACGCCGACATCGACCGTGGTCGTCCGCATTTCGCCATCTTGCCGGAGTCGCCCGGAGTCTCGCATCGCGTGACATCCGAACGATGACGACGAGGTCAACCGATCGGTCAACCGATCGGTCAGACCCCAACGATTCGGGCGTGGCTGGCCCCAGCGGCGGCGGACCCTGGGAGGTGGACTGTCAGCTGATCGGGGATGAGCGCGAAAGGGTCGACGGTGGCCGAGCAAGCGGTGGGCGACGCGCGCCACTGGCATGCCCGCCCGGCGCAGGCTTTCGCCATCCGAGCGGTCGTGTTCGCCGCTCCGATCGCCGTCTCGATCGTCGTCGGCATCGCCGTCAGCAAGCTGCTACCCCAACCAGGCACCCGGCTCGAGATCGTCCTCTGGTGGATCGCCGTCATGTGCGTCTCGACGGCCGCGCTCTACGCCGCCGACAAGGTCGCACGCCGGCTCCTGCCGCTCGCGACGCTGATGCGGCTGTCGATGCTGTTCCCCGACCACGCCCCGTCGCGGCTCAAGGTGGCTCGCCGGTTCGCCGGCAGCCGGGCGATCGCGCGTGAGCTCGATGCTGCCCACCGGCATGGCGTGACCGGCAACCGCCAAGAGGCGGCCGAGACGATCCTCGCGCTCGTCGGCGCCCTCGGCGAATACGACAGCCGCACTCGTGGGCACTCCGAGCGCACCCAGCTGTACGTCACGATGCTCGCCGACGAGCTCGGCCTCAAGGCCGAGGACCGCGGCCGACTGATGTGGGCGGCGCTCGTCCACGACATCGGCAAGCTCAAGGTGCCGCACGAGGTGCTCAACAAGCCGGGCAAGCCGACCGAGGACGAGTGGCACGTGCTGCACAGCCACCCGGTGCAGGGCGCCACCATCTGCGAGCCGCTGCGGGAGTGGCTCGGCGACTGGTGGCTTGCGATCGAACAGCACCACGAGAAGTACGACGGCACCGGCTATCCCCGCGGCCTCGCGGGGAAGCAGATCAGCTACGGGGCGCGCATCGTCACGGTCGCCGACAGCTATGAGGTGATGACCGCCGCGCGGTCGTACAAGCGGCCGATGACCGCGGAGGCCGCACGCCAAGAGCTCATCCGGTGCGCAGGCACCCACTTCGATCCCGAGGTCGTCCGGGCGTTCCTCAACATCTCGCTTGGCGACATGAGTCGGCTGTCGGGTCCTCTCGCCTGGCTCGCACAGCTGCTCGTCATTCGACCCGGACCGCTCTTGGGCCAGGCTCTCGGTGCGGGCACGAGCGCCGCGGTGACCGCCACAAGCGTCGCCGCGCTGAGCCTCGCGCCGGCCATCGCGGGCACAGCCGGCCACCAGGTTGCAGAGAGCCCGTTGGATCGCGCGCGCTCCGCCAACGCATCGAGCCCGTCGGACTCGTCGTCGACAGCGGGGGAATCCCCCGCGTCGGCGAGCCCGCCCACCCAACCGACGAATCCCAACAGCCCGACGAGCACGCCGTCGTCCGAGCCGACTGACACGACGTCGACCTCGACGGGGCCGACGATCCCGACCGACACCACCGGGCCGACGACGCCCTCCGACACGACGAGCCCGACCGGGCAGGCTGGCACGTTCGCCGTGCACAACGACGCGCTCACGACCCCAGAGGACACAGCGGATGCGGTCGATGTCGCCGCCAACGACACAGCGCCGAGCGGGTCAGTGACGGTTGTCGGCGTCGGTACCGCGGCACACGGGCGGACAGTGCTCGGGTCAGACGGCGTCGTGCGATACACGCCCGCTGCTGACTACAGCGGCTCCGACTCCTGGACGTACACGGCACGCGACGCCGACGGCGACACTGCCGACGCAACAGTGTCGGTCATTGTCACCCCGGTCAACGACGTGCCCGTCGCCGCGGACGACACCGTGCGCGTGGCCGAGGACTCGGGCAGCTCGGCCCTCAGGCTGCTGGCGAACGACTCAGACGCAGACGGCGACGCGCTCACCGTGACAGCGGTTTCAGACCCCCAGCACGGGTCCGTCGCGGGATCACCGGCAGCCGGATTCACGTTCGCGCCGAGCAACGACTTCAACGGTCGCGACCACCTCAGATACACCGTCTCGGACGGTCACGGCGGCTCCACGACTGCCGCCGTGACCGTCGTCGTGACTCCGGTCAACGACGCTCCGATGGTCGGCCCGTCCGCATACGCGACGCGGGTCGGGCAGCTGCTGTCAATCGGCGCGGCGGGCGGGGTCCTTGCCAACGCCTCAGACGTCGACGGCGACGACCTGCGGGTCGTCAGCGACAGCTCGGCGGCGATCGACATCCGCCCCGATGGCTCGTTCACCTATGTGCCGCTCGTCGTCGGCCAGCGGTCGGTGACGTTCCGCGTGTCTGACGGCACGACCACAACCAGCGGGACGATGACGATCAGTGTCACCCTGCTGGCCCCGGGCCACGAAGTCCTCTACCTGCGGCCTTCCGACACCGACGAGATCGGAGCAATGGATCCGTCCATGCCGGGGAGCGGGGTCTCCGACTGGGATCACGACGGCGACCCGGGCCTCACGGTCAAGTCGAGCAACCTCGACGAGTCCGAGACCGACGCCCGCAAGTTCCAGACGTGGTCGTACGCCGCTCCACCGGGCGGCCTCGACCTGAACGGCCCGGTCTCGCTCGACCTCTGGACGTCGCTTGAGGGCCGGGCGCACGAGGACCTGGAGTACGCGGCCTGGGTTTACGAGTGCGGACCGGCCGGTGCGTCGTGCACGCGCCTGCTCGCCTCTGGCGACGTGGCCGTGGACAACTGGAGCACGACCACGACGTGGGAAGAGCGCGAGATCACGATCGGGGCGATCAACGCCACCGTCGAGAAGGATCACCTGCTACGGGTCCGGCTGATGTTCCACGGCCGAGACGTCTGGCTGCCGCTGGACGCGGCTCACGCGTCGTCGCTGACAATCACGACGAGCTGACTCAGCGAAACCGGAGCGAAACTCAGCCCGTCGCGAAGATCTCGTAGTGGCTGACGGTCAGCTCGCGGTCGACGAGATAGTCGTCGTCTTCGGGGTAGAAGATCGCGACCTCCGGCTGCGGGCCGGCGAACGCCTTGACCGCGTCCATGTCGGTCCACGTCGTGACCATGCAGAACTCGACGAGATCGCCGAGGTCGCGGCGGGTAAAGACAGCCGACGTGTTGCCCGGCGTCTGCAGGTAGCCAGGAAGCCCGGTACTCGCGATGTACTCCTCGTAGGCGTCCGCGCGTTGCGGCAGGGTCTTGCCTCGCCAAATCCGCAGGATCGCCCGTCCTGTCGTGGTCTCGCTCATCCCCCGAGGGTAGGCCGACGCCACCGACTGTTGGGCCGACCTCTCCACCCCATTTCGGCCGTCCCGATGTACTAGTACCGCCTTTGCGCCGTGACGTCGGACACGTTGGCCGACGTCACGACGCGGGGTCACTGTGAGTCCCGACTTATTCGCTTGCCGTCGCCCTGACCAGCACAGTTGACTTGACCTCGGAGCCAGTTGGGTCGTTTCGGGCACGATCCAACGTCTGGGTGTCACATCTCGCTGTCTCACACCGTCACTACTGATGGCGGTGTATCTGACGCGGGTGTCGAGCCTCCATCTGTTAGGCCCCTCGCGGCTTCGGCGCGCGCAGG
>DATIOH010000243.1:0-15506 GCA_035473375.1 Nocardioidaceae bacterium
GAGGCCCGCGGGCTGGCCGTCGCACAAAAGCCTGACAGCCACGACATCTGCTTCGTCTCCGACGGCGACACGTCCGGATGGCTGCGCGAGCGGCTCGGGAGCTCGTCCGGCCAGATCGTCGACAGCTCCGGCTCCGTCGTCGGCTCCCACGAAGGCTCCTACGGCTTCACGATCGGTCAGCGCCGGGGGCTGCGGATCGGAACGCCGGCCGTAGACGGGCGTCCTCGATACGTCCTCGACATCGAGCCGGTAAGCGGCACCGTCACGGTCGGCAGTCGCGATGAGCTTTCGATCGATGCGCTCGTCGGAGTCCGTCCCCGCTGGTGCGGGCCGAGCCCGACGTCCGCGATCGAATGCCGGGTTCAGCTCCGCGCCCATGGCGAGGAACATCGGGCAGTCGTGCGCGTGGTCGGCGACACATCGAGGTCGACCTGCTCGATCCGGCCGAGGGCATCGCGCCTGGGCAGGCGGTCGTCGTCTACGACGGCACCCGGGTGGTCGGAAGCGCGACGATCGCCCGCACCCGACGGCGGCAGCCCGCGTAGTCTGCGAAGGTGCCCGATCGCCGGGTCCGCAGCGACCAGTCGACGGCCGCCTCTCGCGCGGTTGTCGCGATCGCCGTGGTGGCCGCGCTCTGCGTCGGGGCTGGCTGGTGGTCATGGAGCGCGAGAGGGTCGTCGCAGGCCCAGTCAGCGTTGCCCGCTCCGACGGCTCTGACTGCAGATCCGGCCCTGGCGGCTGCGGCGGATCGATCCGCGTGCATGACATTCGGGCTCGCGGTTCGTCGGACCAAGGCGACTGTTTCGTCGGTGGCGCTGCTCGGCCTCTATCCGCAGCGCCGCGATTTCACGACCTGGCTTCCGCACGAGGTGGCTGACCTCGACGCGATCGTGCGCAGATTCCCGGCGGCCGACTATCGGCTCGTCGACATCCTCGGCCAGGTCGCCGACGCCAGCGCGCTCGTCCTCGCGCCAGACAGCGGTTCCAGTCTTCGAGACCGCATCACGGCTCGGGCGGATGCGGTGGACGCCGCCCACAGCGCCTGCCGGACGATTGCTGGCTTCGACAGCCACCTCCTCCAACCGGTAGGCCCGGCGCGATGAGCCCGTCTGACGACCGAATTGAGTTCGGCTGGGACCATCGCGACGACGTTTCCGACGGCAGGGTGTCGTACGGGGCCGCCGATGGGCCTCGGGATACGGGCGACCGGCCGGAGAGCCGATGGCACCTCGACCGCGACGGCGAACTTCCCGGATCCGGGCGGCGGTCGTGGCTCGACGGGCTGTTTCACAGTCGGGTCACTGCTGCGGCGCTCGCGGTCGTCGCCGTGGCCGGAATCGGCGCCGCGGTGGTGGGACGGCTGCCCGTGGCAAGTCCGGCGGCTACCTCGACGGCGGGATCGATCGACGGCCTCACCGCAGATCAGCACGCGTGCTTGGCGTTCGCGCTCGTCGATCGCCGGGCGCAGCTGCTGATCGGAGCGCGCTTTCCTCAGGGCGCCGGCCCGAGAGCGCAGGCGATGACTGACGAGGTCAAGGCTCTCGACCGGCTTGCGACGACCAATCCGGCGGCCGACTATCGCCTGGTGTCGGCGTTCGCGGATGTCGCCGACCAGTCTGTCCGGATGCTCGGTGTGCGCGGGCGCCGTGCTCTTGCCGCCATGGCTGTCGCCAGGGTGACTGCGACTCGCGCCGCGCACGATGCTTGCGTGGAGATTGCGGGCTTCGACATCGATGCCGTCCAGCCGATCGCGAACGTGTCACCGCAGCGCTGATCGCGCGATGGTCGCGCGACGGTTCGGGGCCGCGCACTAGGCTCGCCAGGTGACGCACCGCGCGACCGGCGTCGGATCGATGCCCGGCGATTCCTTTGTCGAGGCGATGAAGACGGTGCTCGGCGAACTCGCCGACCTCCCGTTCCTGGTCGAGCTTCCTGAGCGCGGCCCGCACGCGGCGATGATCGGCCGCACAGCGGCGATGATCACCGACATCGGCATCGACCTTCAGCCAGCGGGCTGGCGTCTGACCGATGCGTCCGGGCTCGACCACCAGCGCGCCGCGTCGCTGCTCGCGCAGGACCTCGACGTGCTCGAGGAACTCGTCCAGGACGCGGCCGTCGGACGGCTCAAGGTTCAGGCGACTGGCCCGTGGACGATGGCCGCGTCGATGGAACGGCCGCGCGGCGACCGCGTGCTCGGCGACCATGGCGCTCGGCGCGACCTCGCCCAGGCGCTCGCCGAGGGCTTGCGTGTTCACGTGCAGGAGATCCGTCGGCGGGTAGCCGGCGCCGATGTGGTCGTCCAGCTCGACGAGCCGGCACTCCCGGCCGTCCTGGCAGCGTTGATCCCGACGGCGAGCGGACTTGGCCGCCATCGCTCGGTCACCCAGCAGGAAGCGGCGACGGCGATTGAATGGGTGGCATCGGCCGTCATCGGACCGGATGCCGGCGCGGAGGTCGCGCTGCACTGCTGCGCAGCCGACCTTCCCCTCGGCGTGCTGCGCGAGACGTCGGTGGATGCCTTGTCGTTCGACCTGTCGGCCGTGCCGTCGTCCCGCTACGACGAGCTGGCCGAGTGGATCGACTCCGGCCGCGCGCTGTGGCCCGGTGTGGTGCCCACAGTCGAGCCGCCGGACGGGCCGCCGAACGAGCGGCCGGACGAGTCGCCGACAGCGACGGAGCTCACGGAGCGGCTGATCTCGTGGTGGGCCGACCTCGGATACACCGACGTCGAGTCCATCCCCAACACGACGGTGACGCCGGCCTGCGGGCTCGCGGGGGCGAGTCCGCGGTGGGCCCGTTCTGCCCTGGACGCGGCACGCGACATCGCCCGCAACCTGTCGGTGCAGGCGGGCAAGATAGAGCCATGACCGACGCCGAGACCACCGCCGTCGAGGCGGCCCCCGACGAAGCCAAGGCGCGGCACGCAGCGCTTGCCGAGGAGGTCGACGGACATCGGCTTCGCTACCACAATCTCGACGCGCCGACGATCAGCGACGGCGAGTACGACGCGCTGATCCGCGAGCTGCAAGAGCTCGAGGAGTCGTACCCCGAGCTTCGCACTCCCGACTCGCCGACGCAGAAGGTCGGCGGCTCGGTGTCCACGCTGTTCACCTCAGTCGACCACGGCGAGCGGATGCTGAGCCTCGACAACGCGTTCTCCGCCGAAGACCTCGCCGGCTGGTACGCCCGCGTCGCGCGCGACGTCGGCGGACCTGACGCCGTCGCCGCCCTCGAGTTCCTCTGCGAGCTGAAGGTCGACGGTGTCGCGATCAACCTCACCTACGAGGGCGGCCGCCTCGTCCGCGGCGCGACCCGCGGCGACGGCCGCACCGGCGAGGACGTCACTCCCAACGTCCGCACGATCTCTGGCATCCCGCAACGGCTGACCGCGAGCGACGACTACCCGGTGCCCGAACTCGTCGAGGTTCGCGGCGAGGTCTACTTCCCGGTCGCGTCATTCGAGGACCTCAACGCCTCGCTGGTCGCCGCGGGCCGGGCTCCCTTCTCCAACCCGCGCAACTCCGCGGCGGGCACCCTGCGGCAGAAGGATCCCAAGGTCACGGCGAGCCGCGACCTGCGGATGGTCTGTCACGGCCTCGGACTGCGACGCGGGTTCGAGCCGCAACGGCAGTCAGAGGCGTACGCCGCGTTGCGCGCCTGGGGCCTGCCGACGAGCGATCGCGCTCGCGTCGTCACCGACATGGCGGCGGTGCAGGAGTTCATCGCGTACTACGGAGAGCATCGTCACGACGTCGAGCACGAGATCGACGGGGTCGTCGTCAAGGTCGACCAGGTCTCGCTGCAGCGGCGTCTCGGCTCGACCTCGCGGGCGCCGCGCTGGGCCATCGCGTTCAAGTACCCGCCCGAAGAGGTCAACACCAAGCTCCTCGAGATCACGGTCAATGTCGGGCGCACCGGGCGGGTGACGCCGTTCGGGCGGATGCAGCCGGTTCGGGTCTCGGGGTCGACCGTCGAGTTCGCAACGCTCCACAATGCCTCCGAGGTGGCTCGCAAGGACGTCCGCCCCGGCGACACCGTGGTGCTTCGCAAGGCCGGCGATGTCATTCCCGAGATCGTCGGTCCCGTTGTCGGCCTGCGGCCGAAGGGTCTGCGCAAGTGGAAGATGCCCACTCACTGCCCCGATTGCGGCACTGAGCTGGCGCCGACGCGCGAGGGCGACGCCGACATCCGCTGCCCCAATACGCGGCTGTGCCCGGCGCAGCTTCGCGAGCGCGTCTTCCATGTCGCCGGTCGCGGTGCGTTCGACATCGAGGTGCTGGGCTACGAGGCGGCGGTCGCGCTGCTCGACGCGAAGGCGATCGCCGACGAGGGCGACCTGTTCTCGATCGACGAGGCGGTGCTTCGCACTGTCCCGCTCTTCACTCGCGCGCCCAAGAAGGGCGAGGGAGATCAGCCGGTGCTGTCGGCGAACGGCCAGCGCTTGGTCGACAATCTCGCCCGCGCGAAGACTCAGCCGCTCTGGCGGGTGCTCGTCGGCCTGTCGATCCGCCATGTCGGGCCGACCGCTGCTCGCGCCCTCGCAGAGTCATTCGGCTCGATAGCGCGCATCCGCGAGCTCGCAGCCGCCGACGACGTTGACGAGTTGGCGGCGGCTGAGGGAGTCGGGCCGACGATCGCCGAGTCGATCGTCGAGTGGTTCGGCGTCGACTGGCACAACGAGATCGTCGACAAGTGGGCTGCCGCCGACGTCACGATGCAAGACGAGCGCGACGAGTCGGTGCCGCGGACACTCGAGGGCATGTCGATCGTCGTCACCGGGTCGCTCGACGCTTGGTCGCGCGACCAAGCCAAGGAAGACATCGTCGCCCGGGGCGGCAAGGCCAGCTCGTCGGTGTCGAAGAACACCGCGTTCGTGGTCGTGGGCGAGGCTCCTGGGTCGAAGTACGACAAGGCCGTCAGCCTCAAGGTGCCCATCCTGACCGAAGACGGTTTCGCCGTGCTTCTCGGCGACGGCCCCGACGCCGCACGCGAGATCGCCCAGATCGGCGAGGCGTGAGCGAGCCCGGCGGCCCGGCCCGGCCAGAGCCTCCGCGCCGCGACGACGTGCCAGCGGGGTTAAACCCCTACGGAGTGCCGCGCGAGGGAGCCGGGCGCGATGCATTCGTCCTGACATTGGGAATCTGCATCGCGCTGCTCGGGCTCATCTTCACCTTGGGCTACGTGGTCTTCCACAGCCTCGGCGCGTAGGGGAGTTTCGCGCATACCTCAGCCAGGCAGCCTAGGAAGCGAGACGTCCATTGTGGTTGCCCTCCGGGCTCCGTCCCGCCTCCAGAATTGACGTCTCGCTGGGCGCGGGGGCGAGTTGGCGGTGCCAATGACGTGCTGACAACTCTTGACCCACAGCCCGCGAAGGGCGGATGCCATCTCGGTCAGACCAGCGCAGCCCACGGACCCCAGCCACTCAAACCCCCACGCCGCGCCTCCTAGGATGGCCCGCATGTCCGAGCCACAAGCGACCCCGGCGATCACCCGCGACGAGGTCGCCCATCTCGCCCGTCTCGCCCGGATCGCGCTGACCGACGCGGAGCTCGACCATCTGGCTCCGCAGCTTGCGGTGATCATCGAGTCGGTCGCCTCCGTCAGCTCGGTCGCCGCCGACGACATCGAGCCGACGTCGCACGCGGTGCCGTTGACCAACGTCTTCCGGTCCGACGAGCCGAGCCCGTGCCTCCCGGTCGACGACGCGCTCGCCGCCGCGCCGGCGGTCGAGCAGCAGCGTTTCAGCGTGCCGCGGATCCTGGGGGAGGAGGCGTGAGCGACCTGACCCGGATGTCGGCCGGCGAGTTGGCGAGTGCACTAGCCGACGGCACGACAACGTCCGTCGAGGTTACCCAAGCCCACCTCGACCGCATCGGCGCCGTCGACGGCGCCGTCCACGCCTTTCTGCATGTCGACGCCGCGGGCGCCCTCGCTCAGGCGGCCGCCGCCGACGCACGTCGTGCCTCGCACGACGGACCGGTGCCGCCGCTGCTCGGCGTGCCGATCGCCGTCAAGGACGTCGTCGTGACCAAGGGCCTTCCCACCACATCGGGATCGCGCATCCTCGAGGGGTGGATCCCGCCCTATGACGCGACGGTCGCCGCTCGGCTTCGCAGCGCCGGGCTGCCGATCCTCGGCAAGACCAACATGGACGAGTTCGCGATGGGCAGCTCGACCGAGCACTCGGCGTACGGCCCGACCCACAACCCCTGGGACCTCACCCGGATTCCCGGCGGCTCGGGCGGCGGATCGTCCGCATCGGTGACCGCCTTCGAGGCGCCTCTGGCCATCGGCACCGACACCGGCGGCTCGATCCGGCAGCCAGCCGCGGTGACCGGCACGGTCGGCGTCAAGCCGACGTACGGCGGCGTCTCTCGCTACGGCCTGATCGCGCTGGCAAGCAGTCTCGACCAGGCCGGCCCGGTCACCCGCAACGTCCTCGACGCAGCCCTTCTCCACGATGTGATCGCCGGCCACGACCCGATGGACTCCACGAGCATCGAGAAGGAGTGGCCGTCGATGGCGGACGCCGCCCGGGCCGCTGACGTCAGCGGCCTGCGCGTCGGCGTCGTCCGAGAGCTAGGTGGCGAGGGCTACCAGGCCGGGGTGCGGGCGCGGTTCGACGAGGCGGTGACGTTGCTGACCGACGCCGGCGCCGAGGTCGTCGAGGTGTCGTGCCCGCACTTCGAGTACGCGTTGGCCGCTTACTACCTGATCCTTCCCAGCGAGGCGAGCAGCAACCTCGCGAAGTTCGACGGCATGCGCTACGGCCTGCGGGTCTTGCCCGACGGCGTCGGCGATCCGAGCGCCGAGCAGGTCATGGAGGCGACCCGTGAGGCCGGCTTCGGCGACGAGGTCAAGCGCCGCATCATCCTCGGCGCATATGCGCTGTCGAGCGGCTACTACGACGCCTACTACGGGCAGGCGCAGAAAGTGCGCACGTTGATCGCGCGCGACTTCGCGAAGGCGTTCGAGCAGGTCGACGTGCTCGTCTCGCCGACCGCTCCGACGACGGCGTTCCCGATCGGCGAGAAGCTCGACGACCCGCTCGCGATGTACCTCAACGACATCGCCACCATCCCGGCCAACCTCGCCGGGGTGCCGGGCATGTCGCTGCCGAGCGGCGTAGCCGACGAGGACGGGCTGCCGACCGGCATCCAGATTCTCGCGCCGGCTCTCCACGACGACCGCATGTACACCGTCGGCGCAGTGCTCGAGGCGATGCTCGTCAGCCGGTGGGGCGGCCAGCTCCTCGATCGCGCGCCAGAGTTGGAGGCGGTCTCATGACCACCGCGGTCGAGCGGCTGACGCCCTACGACGAGGCCATCGAGAGGTTCGATCCTGTGCTCGGGCTCGAGGTGCACGTTGAGCTCAACACCGTCACGAAGATGTTCTGCGGCTGCAGCACGACATTCGGCGCTGAGCCGAACACGCAGGTCTGTCCGGTCTGCCTCGGGCTGCCTGGCGCGCTCCCGGCGCTCAACGCGGTGGCGGTCGAGTCAGCGATCCGCATCGGCCTCGCTCTCAACTGCTCGATCGCGACCTGGTGCCGCTTCGCGCGCAAGAACTACTTCTATCCCGACATGCCGAAGAACTTCCAGACGTCGCAGTACGACGAGCCGATTGCCTTCGACGGTTGGACCGACGTCGAGCTCGACGGCGAGACGTTCCGCGTGCAGATCGAACGCGCCCACATGGAAGAGGACACGGGCAAGTCGCTGCACGTCGGTGGTGCGACGGGGAGAATCCACGGCGCCGACCACTCGCTCGTCGACTACAACCGTGCTGGCATCCCGCTGATCGAGATCGTCACCAAGCCGATCGAGGGTGCCGGCGCGCGAGCGCCGGAGGTCGCGCGGGCGTATGTCATGCACCTTCGCGACGTGCTGAGCGGGCTCGGAGTGTCCGACGTTCGGATGGAGCAGGGGTCGCTGCGCTGCGACGTCAATCTCTCGCTGCGCGATGCGCCCGATGCGCCGCTTGGCACGCGAACCGAGACCAAGAACGTCAACTCGTTCCGGTCGGTCGAGCGCGCCGTTCGATTCGAGGTGCAGCGGCAGGCGGCGATCCTCGCCGACGGCGGCAGGATCGTCCAGGAGACGCGGCACTGGCACGAAGACACCGGTGTGACGACGTCGGGACGCAGCAAGGAGCAGGCCGAGGACTATCGCTACTTTCCTGAGCCCGACCTCGTCCCGATCGCGCCCGACCGCGAGTGGGTCGATCAGCTGCGCAGCGCGCTGCCCGAGCCGCCCGAAGTGCGGCGCCGCCGGTTGCAGGACGCGTGGGACTTCACCGACCTCGAGATGCGCGATGTCGTCGGTTCCGGCGCCCTCGAGATCATCGAGCAGACTGTCGCCGCCGGGTCGTCGCCGGCGGCCGCCCGGAAGTGGTGGCTCTCGGAGCTCTCGAGGCGAGCCAACGAGTCGAACGTCTCGTTGACCGAGCTCGGAGTGACTCCCGAGCAAGTCGCTCAGGTACAGCGCCTAGTCGAGTCCGGACGCATCAACGACAAGCTCGCCCGCGAGGTCTTCGACGGTGTGATCGCGGGGGAGGGCACGCCCGATGATGTCGTCGCCGCGCGCGGACTCGAGGTCGTGTCGGACGAGGGTGCACTCGCCGAGGCCGTCGATCGCGCGATCGCCGCGAATCCCGGCGTGGCCGACAAGATCAGGGCAGGCAAGGTCGCTGCCGCCGGCGCCCTGATCGGCGTCGTCATGAAGGACATGCGCGGGCAGGCCGACGCGTCGGCCGTGCGCGAGCTGATCCTCGCCAAGCTCAGCTAACCCCAGCTAGTGCCCCTCGCTCCTAGGCAGCACTCTCGACCGCCTGCAGGTATGCGTCGACCTCGTCACGCTCGCGTCGTCGCTGCTCGAGGACGGCGGTCGCATGACGGGCGTTGCGGAGTGCGGTCTGCTGATCGGCGAGTCGCCATCTCCATCTCCACCGCCAAGGCTTCGGCATCGTTGCTTGTCTCCTCTCGAGAACTACATGGTGCGTTCGAGAAATCACACAGTCACGAGGTGATCGTCATGAGCCGGCGCGTGCTGCCAGCTGTTGCTGCCGCCAGATCGAGCGCCAGATCGAGCGTAGGTGCCGATCGATACACCCCCGTGTCGCTCACGTGAACACCTCGGTACTGATCTCATGTAATTCTACTGAGTTACTATACTACCCCTGGGTGACCATGAGTCCCAGCCGCCGTCGGCGGCCGCTGCAACCCCTGGCAACCGATGGCCACACGTTCACGCTGACTCCAACGAGTGCCCGCCGCCGGTCGGCGCTTAACGCGACCTAGGAACTCGCTGTGTGTTGGGCAGTTGGGCACGTTCGTCAGGCAATCCGCGTCAGGCAATCCGCGTCAAACAATCCGCGTCAGGCAACCCGCGTCTGGCACGGCTGAGAAGTGCGGCGCAGAGAGCCGTCCGATCACGGGACGTCTACAGTCCCGACCGTGAAGGTCTTCCTGCCGTTCCCAGCATCGACGTTGACCGACGTCCCCGACATCTTCGACATCGAGGTCGTCAACGCAACGGTCAGCGTGCCTCAGTCGATCTCAGAGGTCGAGTTCTACGTTCCGGCCTACGAGTTCTCGGACGCGGTCATCGACGTGATCGCGGACATGCCTCGTCTGCGGATCGTCCAGACGCTGACTGCCGGAGTCGACAGCATTCAGGCCGCGATCCCCGACGGGGCGACCCTGTGCAACGCGGTCGGTGTGCACGATGCCGCAACGTCCGAGCTCGCCGTCGGACTGATGATCAGCGCCGAGCGGCGGTTGGCCGAGCTCGCGATCGCGCAGCACGAGGGCAGGTGGGATCAGCAGATGGCGTCGTCGCTGGCCGACCGCCGCGTGCTCGTCGTTGGAGCGGGCAACATCGGATCGGCCATTCGGCGGCGGCTCGACGGCTTCGAGTGCGATGTCGCGATGGTTGGCCGGACTGCGCGCGACGGCGTCCACGGCGTCGACGAGCTTCCGGAGTTACTCCCCAGCGCCGACATCGTTGTGCTGATCCTTCCGTTGACCGAGCAGTCGGCCGGCATGGTGGACGCCGCGTTCCTGGCCGCGATGCCCGATGGCGCGCTGCTGGTCAACGTCGCGCGGGGGCCGGTCGTCGACACCGACGCGTTGGTGGCGGAGACGTCGTCGGGGCGACTGCGCGCGGCGATCGACGTCACGGATCCCGAGCCGCTGCCGCCGGGCCATCCGCTCTGGTCGACTCCCGGCGTGATCATCACCCCTCACGTCGGGGGAGCCTCGTCTGCACTCTGGCCGCGCGCCCACCGGCTGGTGTCCGAGCAGCTCCGCCGGGTCGCCGACGGGCGGCCGCTCCTCAATGTCGTGCACCGAGGTCCGGCAGCTCAGAGGCTCTAGCCCTGTCGAAGCCCTGTCGAGCTCCTGTCGAGCTCCTGTCGAGGTTAGATCTTGATCCGGGAGGGCAAATCCCTCGACGCGGCGAGCAGGCGCGTGCGACGGTGGACACGACGACTCAGGAGGTCTCAGCGTGCCCGCCGACGACAACGACGACAAGGCCGACATCAAGGCCAAGATGCGCGAGGCGCTTGACCGCAAACAAGCGCACGATCGCGGCATCGACGAGGACGGTCACCGCAAAGAGGAGAAGGCTCCGGAGACCCACGGGCCTCAAGGCGGCGTCCATATGCATCGCCGCAAGGCCGGGGGCGGCGGGTCCTGACGAGACGGTGACGGCTGCTCGGGGCATCGCGTGCCGCGGCTGACGATCCGCGGGCATCACCTCCCGCGACTACGGATCGGCTCCTACGACGGCGTGCTCGCCGATCTGCCGCTCTCCGCGGCGGCCGACAGCGTGGTGGCGTCCGTCCACCTCACGGACGAACAGGGAATGCCGCGGTGCGCGCGACTGCGGCCGCCTGCCCTTCGCCTGACCGTCCTCGCGCCACGATCCGACGCCTGCGGAGCATCCGCACCGGGATGTCGGGTCTTGGTCAGCGAGTCAGCAGAGATGCGATGCGGTCGGCGGCCTTGGCCGCGCCGTCAGACGGCACGGGCCGGTAGTTCACCGGCTGGGTCAGGGCCCGCTGCAGCGCGACGGCCACGTCGAGCGGACTCGACTGCGCGTACTCCATTCGGATGCCGGCGCCATACGCGTCGAGTCGGTGGGCGACGAACCGCCGCTGCTCGAAGTGGTTCTGCAGGGGGAAGTACAGGAACGGGCGTCCGGCGGCGACCAACTCCATGGTGGTGCTGAGGCCGCCCTGGACGACCGCCGCGTCGCACGCGGCCAGGTGCTCGTACAGATTGGGCACGAATCCGAGCTTGGTCATGCCGTCGATGTCAGGCAGGTCGCGCGGGTCGATTCGCGGCCCGGTGACCATCAGCATCCGCGCCTCGGGCACGTCCTTGCGCAGGTAGCGGAAGCCCTCGGCGATCAGCTCGAGCAGGCCGGCGCCGACGGCGGTGCCGCCGACAGCGGCGACGATCAGGGGGTAGCCGACGCCATGGCCGAGGCGCGCCCGCACTGCAGCGACGTCGCGGTAGTCGAGCGCATTCGACGGGAGCACATACGGCACCGACTCGAACCAGTCCTCGGTCCAGCCGCGCACGGTGGGGAGGCCTGCGCCCATCGACGCGTCGGGGAGCTCGTCGAAGCCGCCGATGAAGATCGACTGGTCGCGCAGCCGCGGGAAGCGCGCCCGGTGCTCGATCATCTCGGCGTTGTAGTCGGCGCAGAGCTCGGCCTCGCGCGGGTCGGCCTCGGCGTTCACCGGAAGGAAGCCGACGAAGTCGGTCGTGAAGACGTACGGTGCCGTCTTGCGCTCGGGGTTCTCGTGCAGATAGTGATCGACCTCCCACGACTCGTCGCCGACCCAGAGGTCGTACGGCGTCTCGCGGGTGATGTCGTCGAAGAGCATGTAGTTCGCGAGCAGGATCTCGTCCATGCGTCGCAATGCATAGAAGGCGTGCAGGTCGTGGGCCGACGCCTCCGACTCCCAGTGCGCCGACTCCGACGCGAGCTCGATGCTCGCGGGGTGGATGGTCTCGCCGACGGCCTCGAGCATCTGAGTGACCGGTGACTGAGCGAGCCAGTCGATGTGCAGATCGGGTACCCGCTCGCGGAGCTCGCGTGCGATCGCGATGTCGCGGAGCACGTGGCCGAGCCCGATCGGCGAGGACACCCAGAGGGCATGCCGCCGCCGAGTCCGGGCGAAGGCGAACGGCGTCACGGTTCGCGCCGGCGGACGGATGCGATCGACGAACGCGCGGATCGCGTGGTTGACCGGGACGGGGTGCCTGGCCTGGATGGCGTGCCCGCCGTCCTTGAGCAGGAAGAGGTCGCCGCCAGTCAGCTCGGCCACGCGGATGGCGATCTCCGGCGAGACGATCTGGTCCTGGTCGCCGACCATCGTGAGCGTTGGCCGGGTCAGCGCACGGAAGCCCGCCTCCGCGACTTCGACGTCGTGGGGGTCCTCGCCCTCTTCTGGTGCGTCGAGCGTGCAAAGGATGGTCGCGGCGTCGGTCTGCATGCCCCAGCCGACGAGATCGTCGTACAGCTTTGTCGAGTGCGGCTCGCTCGCGACATTCGACATGAACCAGTCGAGGTAACCGGCCCAGTCGCGCTTCCAGTAGTGGCGGTTCTCGCGGGCCCACCCCTCGTCGGTGTCGAGCTCGTCCTCGAAGCTGTACACCCCGCGGTCCTCGTTGCCACCGACCGCGGGAACGTTGGGTGCGATCGTCACGAGTCCGTGCACGCGCTCGGGGTGATCGCGGGTCAGCATCATGCCGCGGGCGGTGCTCGCGCAGTACGCGACAACCACTGCGGTGTCGGTGTCGGCGTCGTCCATCACCGCGAGGGCGTCGCCGGTCATCGCGACCTGCGTGTACGCCTGCGGGTCCTGCGGACGGTCGGAGCGGCCGTTTCCGCGGGGATCGTAGGTGATCACCCGGAAGTGGCGTGCCAGATAGGGGATCTGCATCTTCCAGACGCCCTTGTCGACGATCGACCAGGTGGGCAGGAGGAGCACGGTGGTGTCGCCGCTGCCGTGGACCTCGTAGTAGATCCGCACGCCGTCGTTGACGGCGTAGCCAGTGTGGTCGGGTTGCCGCGCCTTCATGTCGAGGGCCTCCGCGTGGTGTTCCTAGGTCGAGACTAGTCGCCGGCGACGGTGTGCCGGACAGGATTTCGCTCCCGACGGGATTCGCCCGAGTGGGTCGGGAGCGGTCGCGGCCGGGCGTCCCCGAGTCGCCCGGCCGCGTCCTGAGTCGACGGACTACGCCGCTGGATGGATGTTCTGGTTGATCCGGAAGACGTTCTCCGGGTCATACGTCGCCTTGACCGCGGCGAGTCGGTCGTAGTTGCCGCGGTAGCTCGCCTTCACGCGATCTTGGCCTTCGTCCATCATCATGTTCACGTACGCGCCGCCCGACGAGTACTGGTGCAGCGCATCGAAGTAGTCGATCGCCCACGACTTGATGGTCTCGGCGTTGGCCGGGTCGGCATCGACTCCGACGATGACCGAACCCCATCGTGCGTCGCGGTAGCCCCACGGTGTCGCGTCGCCGGCGACGTCGTGCGCCGCCCCGTCGACGGGGTAGAGGTGCATCGTCGATTTCCACGTCGGCAGCTCGGCCGCGAACTTCGCGTGCTGGGCGATCGCGTCGTCGGGGATCTCACTGACGAAGTCAGCGCGCCAGTACCACTGCTCACCAGCGGGGTATACGCCGTCGAACGCGCCCTGAATCACCGGGTGTGGCATAGCGCCAGGACCGTGCAGGAGCGGCTCGGGCAGCGCGTCGAGCAGCGGGGCCATCGCAGCGGCGGCCGCCGCCTCGTCGTCGCCCGCGTAGCACCAGACGACTCCGCAGACCTTGCGGAGATGCAGTTCCTCGGGGAACGGCGGCCCAGGCGGCACGCTGCCGACCAGGAAGAACGCGTTGAGGTCGCGCGGCGCGTTCGGGATGAAGTCGCGGTATGCGGACAGCACCTCGGCCGTCTGGTCGACGTCCCAGAACGTCGGCCCGGCGATGACGGTGCTCACCTCGTGCAGGCGGAAGGTGAACGACGTGACGACGCCGAAGTTGCCGCCTCCACCGCGGATCGCCCAGTACAGGTCGGGGTTGTTGTCTGCGTCGGCCCGGACCTGTCGCCCGTCGGCGAGCACCAGGTCGGCGCCGAGCAGGTTGTCGATGCTCAGACCGCACTTGCGGGTGAGGTGGCCGATGCCGCCGCCGAGCGTGAGCCCGCCGACGCCCGTCGTCGAGATGATCCCGCTCGGCGTCGCCAGCCCGTATGCATTGGTCGCCTGGTCGACTTCGCTCCAGACGCAGCCGCCACCGACGGTGACTGTCCTGGCGTCGGGGTCGACCGCGATGTCCTTGAACCTGCTCATGTCGATGACGACACCGTCGTCGCACGTCCCGAGGCCGGCGCCATTGTGGCCGCCGCCGCGGACGGCGAGCGGCAGGTCGTGCCGGCGGGCGAAAGCGATAACGGCGGCGACATCGTCGGCCGTGGTGGGTCGTGCGACAAGCGCCGGTGTCTTGTCGATGAAGGCGTTGTAGATCTTCTTGGCCTCGTCGAAGCCTGGGTCGGTTCGGCCGACCAGGTCGCCGCCGAAGCCGGTCAGCTCGTCTCGGGCGGCGTCGGCCGCAGCGAACGTTGTGCTCATGGTTTCCTCCTGAAGCGTCGACCTCAGGTCTAGTCGTCGGCCAGCGGCCGTCGCTATTGGGAAAACCACTTAGGGGCATGCCCATCTGGGCATAGGGCGCTCGGGTCAGGAGCGTGCGTTGGTGACGACCCACACCGCGATCTCGGCGCGGCTGCGGACGCTGAGCTTCGTCATGATGTTGTGCACGTGCGCCTCGGCCGTGCGGGCTGCGATGCCGAGGCGGTTGCCGATCTGCTGGTTCGTGCGTCCTTCGGCGACGAGCCCTGCGACCTCCTGTTCACGCGCGGTCAGGGCGTCCCAGGCTGGTCGATCGTCGGGCGCCGTGGTCAGGTCGCGCCGGACGATCTCGCGTGCAAGGGCGTGAACGTCGGTGTCGGGCATCGTCTGCCCGCGCTGGCGCTCTCGATCGAGCTCGAAGTCGCCGATGACGCCGCGAGCGACCTCGAAGGCGCCGTCGACTCGGGCCGCCTCCGCATCGGTTCGCGGCACCCTCAGCCGGGTCCGTATCGCCGTGGCGGCCGAAATCAGCCGAACGCTCTCGGCGTGCTGCGATCGTCCGGCAGCGAGCGCCGCCAAGGACTCCCAGCACAGGGCAACCCCGCGGAAGTCGGGCACGCGGTCGAAGTCCGCCATCGCCGAGGCGACGAGCGGTCCGCCGTCGCCCACATTTCCGGTCTCGACGAGGACAGTTCCCAGCGCCCAGCTGCTCCAGGCCACCGCCCACGGATAGTCGAGACGCCGGAATCCGTCGAGGGCGTCGCGGAAGAGCGCGATGGCCGAGTCGGTGTCTGCGTTCTGCCAGTCGGCGCGGCCGAGGTCGAACCGCGCCCAGGCCGAGCCACGCTCGAAACCGAGCC
>DATIOH010000244.1:0-4355 GCA_035473375.1 Nocardioidaceae bacterium
GGACCGCCGAGATGATCGCACCCACCTTGGGGCACAACGACAGCACGATCGCCACCGTCGCGGCGACCCAGTACGCCGAGGTCGAGTAGACGCGCGTCGCCGCCATCACGCCGATGTTCTCGGCGTAGGTCGTCGTGGGCGAGCCTCCGACGAACGACGTGATCATCGTCCCGGTTCCATCGGCCGCGACGGCACGTCCCATGACGGGATCGAGGTCCCGCTTGGTCATCTCTCCGACAGCCTTGACGTGCCCGACGTTCTCGGCGACGAGGGCGATGACCGCGGGCAGCACGAGCAAGACGAACGTGATGTGAATGCTCGGGAGATGCCAGCCGACGGCGTCGATGTTGCCGGCGGTGGCCTGGTTGCCGACGAGCCCGTCAGGCGTGTGCGGCGGGAATCCGAGCCAGTCTGCGCTCTTCACCGGTGACCAGTCGACACGGTAGTGCGGGCCAGGCGCCGCGTTGCCCGGAAGCGGGAGACTCGTCTTCCCGAACATGAGGTCGGCGATCCACGACGCGAGGTAGCCGACGATCAAGCCGAGGAAGATGGCGATCCGCCCGAGAAACCCCCGCAGGCCGACGGCCATCAAGATGACGGCGGTCATGGTGATGATCGCGACCCACGGGTCGGACGGCATGTAGGTGTTGGTCGCCACCGGCGCCAGGTTGAAACCGATCAGCATCACGACTGCGCCCGTCACGATGGGCGGCAGGACCACGTTGACGACGTGGGCGCCGAGGTAGTGGATGATCACGCCGACCGCGGCGAGGACGGCGCCCGCCACGAAGATCGCGCCGGTGACGTCATCCGGTCCTCCGCCTTGCGCGTAGATGCTCGCGACACCGCCGACGAATGACGCTGACGTTCCGAGGTACGAAGGAACCTGGCCGCCGACGATCAGCAAGAAGCAGATTGTCGCGATCCCGCTCATCATGATCGCGAGGTTGGCGTTCAATCCCATGATGAGAGGGAAGACGAAGGTGGCGCCGAACATCGCCACGACGTGCTGGGCGCCGATCCCGACTGTGCGGTCCCATGAGAGCCGCTCGTCCGGGGCTACCGCAGCGCCGGGCGGCGGGGTCTTTCCGTCATAGACGACCTTCCACCGAAACTGGGTCATGTTCGACTCCACTTCGCCAAGGTGACGGGCCCGTGGGTGTGATGCGTGTCACCGCTCCACACAATGCCGGAACGCCACTCCTGGAGTCCCGCGACGCGCGCCGTCAGAGGCCGCGCATCTGCATGACCCGAAGGGCCAGTGCGAGGTCGAGCTGGAGATCGGGGTCGGTGACAAACGGGCCGACCGTCTTCTCGAGCTTGCTGATCCGGTACCGGAGCGTGTTGTAGTGGAAATGCAGCCGCCGCGAGGTCTCGGCGACGTTGAAGTTCGTGTCGAGCAGGACCCGGAGGGTCGAGCGCATGTCGGCGGCCTCGGTGTCCTCCTCGTCCGCGAGCTCGCCCAAGACCTCCTTGACGAAGTTGCTCAGCTCCTGCGAGTCCTCGATGAGGCTGAGGAGCCGGAAGGCACCGAGGTCGTCGAAGTGCGCCACGGACGACGCGCCCTGGAGCTGGCGGCCGACGTGTACGGCGCGGCGCGCCTGCTCGTAGCCGTCCGCGATGGCGATCGGGTTGTCGATCACCCGGCTCACGCCCGTCGCGAACGATCGACGTCCGCCGCCTGAGTCGCCCGACACGGCGTGCACCAGGCCGTCGACGATGTCGCGCGTGGGCTCGCCGGCCGGCGCGCCGACGATCACGACGACCTCCTGCGCGAATCCGACGACCGGGGCGGTCCGATCGTGCCGACTGGCGACGGTCGCCCACGCGCCCGCAAACCGCTCCTGAGCTGTTCGCGCGTCGAGCCTGGCGTCCTGCAGATCGTCGACGGGATCGAGGCTTGCGACGACGACGATCACCGGACGGGCGACATCCCAGCCAAGCGTGGCGAAGTGGCCGACGACGTCTTCGGCCGGCCCCGCACGACGGAGCAGCACGTCGCGGACGAAGTCGCCGCGGTACTTCGCCTCGACGGCGCGGACGGCGAGCGACTTCGTGATCGCGAGGGCCGCGACGGCTCCGGCGCGCTCGAGGATCGCGATGTCGCTGGCAAGGCGCTCGGGGTCGCGACGGATGACGACCAGCCGTCCGTGGTCGGCAGGCCCGGCCATCAGGGCCACGACCGACACTGACAGCTCGCCGACCCGATGCGAGCCCGGAGCGAATCGCTCGGAGCGGAATCGCCCTGTCTCGGCGAACAGATCGCTGTCATCGGTCAATGCCTGACACTCGGGGCCGGGGGCCGCCGCATGCACCCGCCCGTCAGGAGTGGTGACGAAACAGAGGCCGCCGATCTCGGCGTGGAGCGCCTCGGCGAGCTCGTCGAGGCCGCCGCCCTGCAAGACGACCGAAACGAGCGCTCGGCCGATCGCCTCGTTGCGCTCCGCGAGGCTCGACTCGCCTTGCAGCACCTTGCCGACGACCTCGGTCAACAGGTCGTCGAACGACACGTCATCCGGAAGGAGCAGGACCGGGAAGCCCGCAGCATCGGCGGCGTCGATCATGTCGCGCGGAAGGTCGTCGAGGTAGCGACGCAGCTTGACGGCCAGCGCCGATACGCCTGCGGCGTCAAGGGCGCGGACCAGGTCGGCGAGGCCTTGTGGCGCGTCGCGCAGCGGATACCCGGTGGTCATCAGCAACTCGCGCGGCTTGACCCACGCGATGATGTCGGGGACCTCCATGACGTTGGCGCACTCGACCCGGCGATCGAGGCCCGCTTCGCCGGCGACGACGGTGACGTCGGCGAACGCCGGCAGCCGCAGGATGTCGCGGACGCACACACCCAGGGGCTCGACGGGAGGAGGCTGCGAAGGGCCCTCCGGGCCGACCGCGCTGTCCGGAGTGTCGGGACTGTCTGACAACTCCCGGCGACTCTGGGCCGGATCGTTGGCAACATTTCCCATGCCTGGCACCGTAGCGCAGCGATTAGCGTCGGCTCCACCGCGCGTGGCTGAGGAGGCCTGTCATCGCCCACCCCGACGTCGCCGGCGTCGCCGGCGTCTCAGGCGTCGTCTCCAGCGCCCTGCTCGCACCCCTGATCGACGGCCCGGCCCGGTCACCACACGGCGTGCCCCGCTCCTGCTGCTCTGCCTGGCAGCTCGCCGACGACGCCGACGCGAGCGAACGTGTCGTCCTTGGCGTCATAACTGCCGATGCCATCCGTCTCCCCCATGCGGCAGTCGTCCCGTCCTTTCCCAGAGGGTCGTCTCCGATCTCGGCCGGAGACGGATCGCTGGGATGGGACGGCTTGCGCGCACCGGTCGCTCGCTGGTCCCAGTCCGCTCGACCGGTCCTCCCATTCCTGTACCACCGACTCGACCCGGCCGCCGTCGACGCACTCGCGCGACGGCGGCCGGCGTTCGTCGGGGTGGCGGTCGCATGAGCAAGACCGTCGAGGTCCGCCGCGGCGCGTATCAGGACTCGGTGGCCCTGATGCAGATCAGCCAGGACCTGCAGAAGGTCGACGGAGTGCGATCGGCGCTCATCGCCATGGCGACCGAACTCAACCTCGACCTCCTCGACGGGATGGGCTTCGCGCGGCCGGAGTCGTCGCCCAACGACATGGTCGTGGCCATCGAGGCCGACGACGACGAGGCTGTCGGGCGCGCGCTGACGGCCCTCGAAGAGGGGCTCACTCGACGTCCGACCGCGTCGTCTGACGCCTCTGCCCAACCGTCGTCGCCGACCGTCGCGACTGCGGCGCGCAGCGCGGAGGCCGACCTGGCCCTCATCAGCACTCCCGGCCGAGTGGCCGTCCTCGATGCCGTCGACGCGCTCGACAGCGGCCTCGACGTCATGCTCTTCAGCGACAACGTGTCGGTCGACCACGAGGTGGCCCTCAAGGACCGCGCAGCCCGACAAGGCCTGCTCGTGATGGGGCCCGACTGCGGCACAGCTGTCGTCGGCGGGGTCGGACTCGGCTTCGCGAACGTCGTGCGACCTGGACCGGTCGGCATCGTCGCCGCCTCCGGCACCGGCGCCCAGCATTTGATGTCGCTGCTCGACGACGCCGGCATCGGCGTGGCGCACTGTCTGGGCGTCGGGGGCCGCGACCTCTCGTCGGCGGTCGAGGGCAGGTCGACGTTCGCGGCCATCGAGCGGCTCGCTGCCGACGACGCGGTCGAGTTGATCGTCGTGATCTCGAAGCCTCCCGCCGACGAGGTGGCCGCGACACTTCGCGAGCGCGCGACCGATGTCGAAACCCCAGTGCTCGTTCGCCTGCTCGGACCCGGCCAGCCCGACCTGACGCAGACGGCATGTTTCGGCGTCGGACGTCGGCTCGTCGCGTTTCAACG
>DATIOH010000245.1:0-6104 GCA_035473375.1 Nocardioidaceae bacterium
GCCGAGATCGCCAGCTCGCGGGCGAGGCCCACCCCCCGGGCCGGCCGCGTGTAGACCATGGCGAGAAGCCCGTAGACGGTGCCGCCGGTGACGGCTGCACCAGCGAGCGCCCACGTCTCGGGGAACACCCCCGCCAGGGCGAGGACAACGGCGGTGAAGCCGCCGATGACGACGGTGCGACCGCCGCAGCGCCGCGACAGGAGCACGATCGCGCACCACGTCGACAGCAGGGCTCCGGCGCGGACGATGGGGTCGGCGACGTGGTCGATCCAACCGGCGGTCTCGGCAACCTGGACCCCCGCGACCAGCGCGGCGACCACACCAAGCCCGACGAGCCCGAAGGCCGCCCGATCGGTCAGCGCCTGCGGCTGCGGTGACTCGACGGCGTCGGCGGCGGGCTCGACGGCCGGCGGCGATGGCGCGACCGGCAAGTCGACACGCGGGCGCGCAGCCGTGACGATCGGCGCGTCCCAGGCCGTCCGCGTCGGCGGTGCGTCGTCAGCGTCGGCAGCCCAGGTCGAGAGCAGTGGTGACGGATCGGCGGCGGCCGCATCGTGATCGAAGTCGTCGAGGTCGCCATAACGGTCGAGGTCGCCATAACGGTCGAGGTCGTCGAGGTCGTCGGCGTCGGGAGGCGCGTCGTCTGGCGCGGGCGGAGCCTCGACCGGAGGACCGCCGTCGGAGGCGACCACCGCGGACGCCGTCGGTGCTACCGCATGATGAGCCCAAGCGGCAGGCGGCGACGAGGCGACGGGCCGCGCGTGCGTGGGGGTCGCATGGGTCGTCGAGGCCGTCTGGGTGGACGAAGCGGCCGCCGCGGGCGTCCGGTGACCGACCGGCTCGGGACGGGAGGTCGGCTGCGTCGGGAACTCGGGCGCGGATGGCTCGACGGCTTCGTGCGCGCGTCGACGGCCACCAGGCGATCGATCGGAAGTATCGGGAGCGAGCGTGGCCGGCGGGCCTGCGCGGCGATGCGAGCTGGGCGCGGCGAGGGAGGAGTGCGCGCTGCCGATGGGAGACCCCGGGGTGTCGTCACCCGGCTTGTCGGCCGACAGCGTCGCGGCGGCATCGGCCTCGTCGAACGTTGACGAGGACCGAGCAATTCGCCTCCCGCCGCCAGGGAGTGGGGTGTCTGTGGGCGAGTCAGACAAAACACTTTCCCCCAGGATCGGATGGTTTGGAGTAGATGGGCGGCCGAGCCCGGACCCTCTGGATTATCGCACGGCCGGCAGTCGTCGGTTCGCCAGCGAGGGGTTGCGCTGGCGAACCTCGCGAAGCCGGTCGAGCGTCACATCGGCGGTCGCGACGCCGGTCTCGTCACCGAGCCGGGCGATGGCGACGCCCATCGGATCGACGACCATGCTCGACCCGCTGTAGGCCGGTCCCGTCTGCGCAGCGGCGATGACGTAGGCGGTGTGCTCGATGGCACGAGCGCGCAACAGCGTCTCCCAGTGGTCCTCTTTGAGCGGGCCGCGGACCCAGGCCGCCGGAACGGCGAGGGCATCGGCGCCGGCGTCGACGAGAAGCCGCGCGTATTCGGGGAACCGCAGGTCGTAGCACGTCATCAGGCCGACCACGAGGTCGCCGACCTTCAGGGTCACCGGGTCGGGGTCGCCCGGCAGGAGGCGGTCGGACTCGCGATAGCCGAACGAGTCGTACAGGTGCACCTTGCGGTAGGTGGCCAGCAGATCGCCGTCGGGACCCAGCGCCACGAGCGTGTTGTACGGCCGGTTCTCGTCGGCCGACTTCTCGAACATGCCCGCCACGATCGTCGCTCGGATGGCGCGGGCACGGGCCGCGAGCGCGGCGACGAATGGGCCATCGACGTCTTGGGCGACCGGTCCGAGAGGCAGGTCCGGCTTGCCGAAGTCGTGCATCGCAGCCTCGGGCGCGACGACGAGATCCGCGTCGGGGGCCTGCTCGATCAGACCGCCGATCGTCGCGATGTTGTCGCCGACGTCGGTCGTCGCAGCGAATTGAAGAGCGGCTACCCGCATCCGCCCAGTCTGCCAGCCGGCGCCGGTCGGCGGCAGCCTGGCCGAGTGCGAGGATCGCCGTATGGAGTCGACGCCCTCGTACGCCGCGATCGTGCTGGCGGGAGGCAAGGGCACCCGGTTGGGCGGGGTCGACAACCGCGCGGCCGGAAGTCGACGCGGCCATGTATGTCGACGCCGACGGGCGTCGGCAGTACCTCGCGGCCGCCTACCGACGTGGCCGACCTGAGTCCACGATCGCTGCGCAGGGCGATCCGTCGGGTGGGCCGATGTGCGGTCGTGGCGCGCTTGACCGTCGCCGAGATCGCGGCTCATCCTGATCTCACGCTCGACTGCGACACCTGGCCCGATGTCGAGCGCACGCGCCGAATCCTGGAGGACAGATGAGCCTTGCGACATGGACGACCCAGCTCAGCGCGGCACTGGGCGTCGAGCTCGACTTCGAGATCGACGATGTCCTCGACATCGCCCACGACGCAGCGCATCAGGTCGACCGTCCGGCGGCTCCGCTCACGACGTTTCTGATCGGCTATGCCGCGGCGATGCGCGGCGGGTCGGCCAGCGACATCTCCGACTGCATCGACCTTGCGTCTGAGCAGATCACCGCCGAGGCAGACGGGGGCTAGCCGGCAGCGCCGGAGTCCAACTCGGCGCCGCGCCGTAGCGTGAGCGCATGCGCGCTGTCGTCGCCCGCGAGCCAGGCGGACCCGAAGTCCTCGAGCTCCGCGACCGCCCCGATCCCGAGCCCGCCGACGGCGAGGTGGTCATCGACATCGTGGCGACGGCCGTCAACCGGGCTGACATCATGCAGCGGATGGGCCGCTACCCACCGCCGCCCGGCGCGTCCGACGTCCTCGGCCTCGAGGCGTCCGGGATCGTGTCAGCCGTCGGCGCCGCGGTTGACCGATGGCAGGTCGGCGATCGCGTCTGCGCGCTTCTGGCCGCGGGCGGATACGCCGACAAGGTTTCGGTGCCTGCCGGGCAGGTACTCCCCGTCCCCGAGAGCCTCGACCTCCGCGACGCCGCCGGTCTGCCCGAGGTCGTCTGCACCGTCTGGTCGAACGTCTTCGCGCTCGCCGGGCTGCAGCCCGGAGAGCTGCTGCTCGTCCACGGCGGCGCCGGAGGCATCGGCACGATGGCGATTCAGCTCGCCACCGCGCTCGGCGCCCGAGTCGCGACCACTGTCGGCTCCGCCGAGAAGGCGCGCTTCGTCCGCGACCTCGGCGCCGACCTCGTGATCGACTACAACACGCAGGACTTCGTCGACGAGGTCCATGCCTACGACAGCGGCGGCGCGAACGTCGTCCTCGACAACATGGGCGCGAAGTACCTTCCGCGCAACGTCGCCGTGCTCGCGACATCCGGGCGACTCGTGGTGATCGGTCTGCAGGGCGGCGTCAAAGGCGAACTCAACCTCGGCGCGCTGATGAGCAAGCGGGCGGCCGTGATCGCGACGACTCTGCGCGCCCGGCCGGCCGACGAGAAGGCCGCGATCGTCGCGTCGGTCGAGGCGAATGCGTGGCCCCTGATCGCCGACGGCTCGGTCCGCCCGATCGTCCATTCAGCCTTCGCGCTCGAGGACGTCGCGGAGGCGCACGCGCTGGTCGAGGCCGGCGGCCACGTCGGCAAGGTGCTCATCACAACGTAGGCTGACGCCCATGACCAGCGATGGCTCGCAGTCCCCTGCGTCGGAGTCCGACGATCAGTCCGACGATCCGCGGGTCGTCGTGGTCGGTCCCGGTCAGATGGCTGTCGCCGGTGGCGATTCTGACGGCGACGACGACGAGACGCGCTCGGTCACCGACCTGGTCGAGCAGCCCGCGAAGGTGATGCGGATCGGCAGCATGATCCGGCAGCTGCTCGAAGAGGTGAAGTCCGCTCCGCTCGACGAAGCCAGCCGCGCACGGCTGCGCGAGATCCATCAGGCGTCGATCAAGGAGCTCGAAGAAGGGCTCGCGCCCGAGCTGGTCGAGGAACTCGAGCGGCTCAGCCTCCCGTTCGGCGAGGAGACGCCGAGTGACTCCGAGCTGCGGATCGCCCAAGCTCAGCTGGTCGGCTGGCTCGAGGGGCTCTTCCACGGCATCCAGACCGCCATCTACGCCCAGCAGATGGCCGCGCGCGCACAACTCGAGCAGATGCGGCGTGCTCTGCCTCCGGGAGTCACGGCCATGCCCGGCCAGCAGATGCCCGGGATGCCTCCCGACGGCCAACCCGACGACAGCGGTCGCGCGAACGGCATGTACCTCTAGACCGCATATCCCTCGAGAACCCTTTGGTCACACGCGTCGCGCGATCGCGCCGGCGTGACTCCAATCCATGCGCCCGGCGGCGCCGAACTCTCGATGTGCGCACCGCTAGGCGACATCGCTTTCTCGGGGCGGCAGCCGACTCCTCTGGGCTGCCGCAGGAATCGTCGTCGCCGTGATCACGTCGATCGCACTCGGTGCCACGGCCCTGTCCATCACGGTTGCGAAGCCATCGGCTCCCGCGGCCGTGAGGGCCGGGTCACTCACCCGGCAGAACGGCATCGCCGCCACGACTGGCGGTGAGACGTCCTCGCCATTCGTCGCATCCATCTCGGGTGATGGGGAGCGCAGTCGCGACGTCCGCGCGACTGCCTTCCCATCAGGAAACACAGCAGGTAGACACGCATGACCGTCGTTGCGCTGAGCGCGCCTCCGCTCGCCGTTCGAGTCAGGACCATGTGTTCCGCGCGTGGCAAAGTGGTGCCCATGCAATCGCGGACGGAGTCTCCGGAGCTGACCGAGCTGCTCGCTCGCGTCGCGGCCGGCGACCAGGACGCATTTGCCTCTTTCTACGACCGCACCTCGCGCGTTGTGTTCGGCATCGTCTTGCATGTCGTGCGCGATCGGGCGCAGGCCGAGGAGGTCACCCAGGAGGTCTACGTCGACGCGTGGAAGGCGGCGACTCGGTTCGACGCCGCGGCTGGATCGCCGACGGCATGGCTCAACACCATCGCCCATCGACGGGCAGTCGACCGAGTGCGGTCGTCGGAGCGCCGCATTCAGCGCGAGCAGCGGGTCTTCCTCGAGTCGCCGGACGAGGCGACCATGCGCGACACGTCCGACATCGTCGTCGCGCACGCCGACAGCGCTCGGGTGCGAACAGCGCTCCAATCGCTGCCCGAGCCGCAGCGCGACGCCGTGATGCTCGCGTACTTCGAAGGCCAGAGCCATCGCGACATCTCCGAGTCGCTGCAGGTGCCGCTCGGCACCGTGAAGACGCGGATCCGCGACGGGCTCAGGCGCCTGCGCGCACAGCTGGGGGAGGCGCCGTCATGACCGACGACGAACTCCACTCCCAGGCCTACCTCTACGCCGTCGGGGCTCTCGAGGCCGACGAAGCACTCACCTTCCAATCCCACCTGACCAGCTGCGCCGAATGCCAAAGGGAGGTTTCCGCGATGAACGAAGTCACGTCACAGCTCGCCGATGTCGTCGCGACGGAGCCGCCCCCGGCCCTGCGCTCAGCCGTCCTCGCCCAGATTGCGGGCACTGCCCAAGACGCACCGTCGACCGAGCCTGCCGTGGCTCTGCCGGCACGCGGACGTCATGCCGGACCCGCCGCTGCGGTCGAGGCGCAGCACCACGCCAGTGTGGTGCCGCTGCGACGTCCCGTGCGCGAGCGGGTCTCGTTGCTCGTCGCCGCCGCCGCGGTCCTGGTGGCTGTCGGACTCGGCGGCTGGGCGCTCAACGATCGCAACGATGCGCGCGACCAAGCCAGTGCCGCGCAGTCGACCGCCGATGCGCTCACGGCGATCCTGAGCGCAGGCGACGCCGAGACGGTGTCGAGCACCACGCAGGACGGTGCGCGAATGGCCGTCGTCCGATCGCCCAGCCGCGACGTCGCGCTGCTGCTCGCGAGCGGACTGCCGACGCTGCCCAGCGACAAGACGTACCAGGCCTGGACCATCGACGGTAAGGGCACTCCGACATCCGCCGGCACGTTCGAGTCGAACGGCGGCGAGACGGCCTACCAGCTTCCGCCGGCAGCCGTGAAGACCGGCACCGTCGCGGTCACGGTCGAAGACGCCGGCGGCGCGAAGGCGCCGACGACCGATCCGATCGTTGCCCTCGGCCTCAGCTGATT
>DATIOH010000246.1:0-20127 GCA_035473375.1 Nocardioidaceae bacterium
GAGCGCGAGGGCAGCCCGGTACATCTCGATCTGGCTGGCCACGCGGGGCAGCTCATCATGGTCGACGACGACCAGCTCGTCCGCCGGGCCCGCGAGAAGCCGCTCGACGCCGACGAGTCGCTGTTCGATGCCCTCGAACTCGTTGCAGGACGCGAGACCGCCGACGAACTCGATGGCCAGAACCGGCCGGTTGTCGACGATGTCGCTCGGGAGGTCGTCGATCCACGTGCGGATCACCGACTCGCGCCGGTCTCGGCGCAGTGCGGGGATGGCCAGCTCGGCGAGGTCAGCGGCGCGATCGGGCTCACCGCCCGCGAGCGCATGCCGCACCGCGGGGATCGGCTCGCCGGCCTCGTCGTACCAGCGGCTCGCGCGCCGATGCAGTTCGGCGACGTCGCCGGGCCGCTCGCCGAGCAGATGCGCTCGCAGCACGTCTCCGAACAGGTGGTGGTACCGGTACCAGCGGCGCTGGTCGTCGAGCGGAACCACGAAGAGGTTCTGCCGATCCAACGCGTCGAGCATCGCCTTGCCGTCCGGCTGCCCGGTGACCGCCTCGCAGAGTGGCCCGCTCAGCCGGTCGAGGATGGAGCTGTCGAGCAGGAAACGTCGGACGTTGTCGGGCTGGCGGTCGAGCACCTCCTCGGCGAGGTAGTCGACGACATAGCGGTCGTCGCCGGCGAAGCCGCTCACGAACGCACGTCGGTCCTCCCGTCCGTCGAGCGAGAGGGCTGCCAGCTGCAGGGCGGCGATCCAGCCCTCGGTACGGGTCGCGAGCGCTGCGACGTCGCTGGCGTCGAGGTCGAGCCCCCCGACGTCGTTGAGGTAGGCCGCCGCCTCGTCCTCGGTGAAGCGGAGGTCGGCCGCACGTACCTCGACGAGCTCTCCGCGCGCCCGCAGCCGGGCGAGCGGCAGAGCCGGGTCTGCGCGGGGGCTGATCACCAGATGTAGCTGAGGTGGGAGGTGGTCGACGAGGAAGGCCATGCCCGGCTGGACGTCGGCACCGTCGGCGAGGTGGTAGTCGTCGAGGACGAGATGCACGTCGTCGGACCGCACGCTCAGCTCGTTGACGAGTGCCGTGAGGACGACCTCGATGGGCGACTGGCCGGACTGCAGCAGGCCGAGCGCTTCTTCAGTCGTCCCCGGGGCGGCTCGCTCCAACGCCAGCAGCGCGTAGGTCCAGAACTGAGCGGGCTGGCGGTCGTCGTCGTCGAGCGACACCCACGCCGTCGCACGACCGCGTTCGCCGGCGGCAGCGGCCCACGCGCTGAGCAGGGTTGTTTTCCCGAAGCCGGCTGGCGCCGACACCAGCGTCAGACGTGCCTCAGATCCTCGCCGAACGAGCTCGTCGAGCCGGCTGCGCGGTATCGCCCCTGCCCTGACGCGGGGAAGCAGAAGCTTCGTCTCGACCATCAGGCTCGGCATCAATGCTCCGAGCCTGCGCGGACATGCATGCGCTCGCCGGGTCTGCCGAAGATGCTCAAGATCTCGGCCGGCCCCTCGCCGGTGCTGCCGAACCAGTGCGGGACCTGGGTGTCGAACTCGGCTGCCTCGCCGACGCCGAGCACGAGGTCCTGGTCGCCGAGGATGAGCCGCATCCGGCCGTCGAGGACGTAGAGCCACTCGAAGCCGTCGTGGCGCCGCAGGCTCGGCTTCGTCTGCGAGCGGGGGATGAGGATCTTCCATGCCTGAACGCCGCCGGGCCGGGTCAGCGGCAGGACGGTCCGTCCATGCACGCGCCGAGGCTTCAGCCGGATCCGCGGGTCGCCCACCTCCGGCGCCCCGACGAGGTCGTCGAGCGGCACCCGGTAGGCCTGCGCGAGCGGCAGGAGCAACTCGAGGCTCGGACGGCGCTGACCGTTCTCCAGCCGCGACAGCGTGCTCTTCGAGATCCCCGTGCGTGCCGACGCCTCGGGGAGGGTGAGGTCGCGCTGCTCGCGGACTCGGCGAAGACGCGGTCCGACCGAGTCGAGCGCTGCTGTGATCTCGAGAGACTCGTCCACGCTCGAAGAGTGCTCGCTCACGGGACCATTGGACCGATCATTCCCGGAAACAGCAACAGCTGTTGTCGATCTCGCATCGCTGAGCGAGGCTCGGTCTCATGAACACTCCCTTGAGTCCCGAGTACGACGTCGTGGTCGTCGGCGGAGGCGCGGCCGGCCTCTCGGCGGCGCTCGTCCTGTCGCGGGCTCGGCGCCGAGTCGCCGTGGTCGATGCAGGCAAGCCGCGCAACGGGCCGGCCGCGCACATGCACGGGTACCTCGGCTCCGACGGCGTGCCGCCGTCGACGCTGCTCACCGTCGGCCGTGACGAAATCGCCCGCTACGGCGCTCACCTCGTCCGCGGCACGGCCGCCGAGATCGCACCGCTCGACGCCGGTCAGCGCGGCTTCGACGTCACCGTCGACGATTCCTTCAACGACGGACAGACAATCCGAGCTCGCCGAGTGCTGGTCACAACCGGACTGCGCGACGAGCTGCCAGATATCGCCGGAGCTCGCGAGCGCTGGGGCCGCGACCTGCTCCATTGCCCGTACTGCCACGGCTACGAGGTGCGCGACCGCGCCCTCGGTGTGCTCGGCGGCACGCCCGGCGCGATCGATCACGCTCACCTCCTTCGCCAATGGTCAGACGACGTTGTCTTCTTCGCCGAAGGAGATCCGCTCGCTGCGACAGATCGCGACGCGCTCGAAGCCCGAGGCGTCGACGTCGTCGAGGACCTGGTCGTCAGGCTCGTCACCGCCGGCGACCGCTTGAGCGGCGTCGAGCTCGAGTCCGGCCGGGTCGTTCCGCTTGACGCAGTCTTCTTCCGGCCGGTCATGAGGTCGAATAGCGCGCTGCTCGACCGCCTCGGCTGCAAGGCAGACGAGAACGGCTGGGTCGTCGCCGACGGCGTCGGCCGTACCAGTGTCGACGGCGTATGGGTGGCCGGCAACGCCGCCAACCCGCGCGCCCAAGTCATCACCGCCGCCGGCGAAGGCTCGGCGGCTGCCATCGCGATGAACGCCGACCTCGTGGACGAGGACGTGGCGATCGCAGTGCAGAAAACATCAACGACGAATGTCGAGGGGACTCACCATGTCTGACCCGAGCACAAACCACACTGCAGCGGCCATCCCGCCACCGACCAAGCACCAGCTGGCGCTGATGATCTGGATCGCTGTCTTCCCGACCCTCACCGCCCTCAACTTTGCTTTCGGCGACTCGCTCGCCGAGATGCCCAAGGTCGCCCGGACGTTCGTGCTGGCCACGATCGCCGTCCCGATCGTCATCTACGGCCTGATGCCTCGACTGCACCGCATTCGCGCCCGACTCATCTCCCGCCGGGCAGCCGTCAGCGGGTGACGCCGCCGGGATCCTCGTCGCGGAGACGTTCGTCGATGACCTGGTCGACGGCCTCTGCTGTCGGCCGATGGCCGGAGACGGCCGTCAAGAAGGTGTCGCGGTCGAGCGCATAGAGCGTCGCAGATCGCGTAGAACGTGTTGCCGGGCTCGCCCTCGACAGGGCGTTGTGCTCACCGCTTGAACCCAGCGTTCCCAAAGTGGCTCCAGTTTGGGAAGTGGACGGTGACTAGCCGCACTCCGTTGCTATCAGCAGGCCGGAGACGCACTCCGGATCCTCGTCCCACGACGCCGACGACGGGGGCCGAGGGGTCAGTGGGTGGCGATCTTGCCGCCGCGCCAACGGTGGTTGTGCGTGGTGTAGACGACGACCACGAGGTCGCCGTCGCCGTTGATCGTCTCGCTCCACGTGCAGGCCGGCCCCGGCTGGACGACGCCGTCGACGCCTGTGCAGTCGGGCACCTGGACGTTGCCGCCGACACCGTCGTCGTGGAACATCGCGATGTCGTCGATGTGCTCGCCGCTGCCGCCGGTCGTGGTCGTCGAGACGGTGACCGTGGCGGCGCCGTCAGACCATCCCGACTTCCGGCCCGTGTTCATGTTCTCGAGGTGCGACCGGAACTGGTACGTGCCCTGTCCGCGCAGGTCCGCGCCGGTGAACGACGTCGAGGTCATCAGCGAGTTCGAGCGGAAGCTGCGCCACGCGCCGTACGCGCCGGTCGGGGTCTTGAAGCGGTACTGGGCGTCGAAGCGGAATCCGGACGGCCGGCTCGTCGCCCAGGTGACCGTCACCGGGTCGGAGAGCGCGGCCGTGTCGGTCGAGACGTCGACCGGCACCGAGACGACGCCCTTCATCGAGGCGCGGTCGCCCGATGCGTACGACCGGTATGCGTACTGGCCCGCTGCCGGGAACGTGTACGAGTACGTCGCGCCGGGGTTCCGGTTGCCGGAGTTGAAGAGGCGACCACCGGCCGCTCCGAGCCCGACGGTGTCAGTCACCGAGTGCTGGCGGGTCCCCCCGAACTGCCACGTGACAGCGCCGCCCTGGCGGACGCTCGCGGTCGGAGGCGAGTAGGAGCCGTTGTTGACGTTGACGCTCGCCGTGGTCGGCGCGAGCGCTGCCGCCTCAGTCGGCGCCGCACGTGGAGCGAGCGGCGCTGCGCAGGTCGAGATCGTGGTGCAGTCGAACACGAAAGTGAACTTCATCGGGTCGTTGACCGTCGCGTCGGGGGCGTCGATGTCGATCTGCTGGCCGAAGTACGTCACGTCGACCGGCGGCGTGCCGGTCAGCGTGCTCTCGCCGATCGTCACGATGCCGGCATTCGGGCTCTGCACGGTCGTGTTCGTCGGGTCGGCTGTGGTCGCATCGTTGCCATTCGACAGGGTGCCGCCACCGCCTCCGAACTCGGTCGACTGAGACTCAGGTGCCGCCGCGCCGTTCTGCGGCTGTACCTGGTTGGACGGCGCGGAGTTCGGGCTCGTCCCGATCGCGTTGGTCGCGGACACGGTGAACGTGTAGTTGGCCCCGTTGGTCAGCCCGGTCATCGTCGCGGTCGTGAACGGCGCACTGACCACCATCGGCGAGTTCGGCGATGACGGGTTCGACGTGACGGTGTATTGGGTGATCGTGCTGCCGCCATTGGAGCTCGGCGTGTTCCAGCTGATGTCGGCCTGGCCGTCGCCGGCTCCTGCGGAGACACCGGTCGGAATGCTCGGCGCAGTCAGCGGATCGATCATGTGGCAGGCGGAGAACTCCGACGTCTCGTTGCCGACTCCGGACAGGTCTGCGGTCGCCGTGGTCGTGTAGTAGGCGTACGCCCCCGGCGGGTTGGAAAAGTTGATGTTGATGGCGCCGTGGCCGCTTCCGTTGGTGAACACGTCGCCGTTGCCGAGGAACAGCTCACCCTCGCCGTTGCCGCTGGAGTCGCAGGATTGGCTGGCGAAGAAGTCAAGGTGGAAGGCCTCGCTCGGGAGGCTGTCGAGGGTGGCCGAGACCTGGGTGTTCACGCCTTGCGTGATGTTGGTGATGACCGGGAAGTTCTGCTTGTTGTTCGACCCGGTGTCGGCGTCGAGAGCGTCGTTGATGTCTTTGCCGTCGCCGCCGAGGTCGATGCCCAGCTGGCCGTTGTTGGCGATCTGATTGAAGCGGATGTTCGTGGCGCGGATGTTCGTGCCGAGGACCAGGACGCCCTGACTGCTGTTCCCGACATTCGTGGTGCCGTCGGCCCCGATGCCGATGTTGTTGCCCGAGACACTGACGCCCGTCTGGTTGTTGTCGACGAGCACGCCGGCGGTGTTGCTGCCCCCGATCACATTGTTGTTGACCATCGTCTCGTCGCTCTGGGACACCTGGACCTGGGCGAAATTGCCGCCGCCGAGGCTCGGCACGTTCCCCGACGCGCCGACCCCGATGTAGTTGCCGACGATGACGCTTGGCCCGGCGTTCTGCACGAGGATCTGGCGGCTCACGAACCGGGAGATTGCGATGTCTTGGACGGCGGTGCCGCTGGCGGTGATCCATAGACCGATGTTGTTGGGGCCGCCGCCGTCGGCGATTCCGTCGATGTAGATCAGCGGAGTGCCTGAGAATCCCGGCTGGGAGCTACCGTCGATCGTCACTTGATCGGTGATCATGGGGAGGTCGGTCTGCGGCAAGATCGTGACCGGCCCGCTGCCGATGGCGAACTCGATCACATCGTGGTCGCCGACCGAGGCGTTCGACTCCAGCAGCGCGTCGCGCAGCGTGCAGCTGGCATCGCAGGTGCCGTCGCCGACGTCGGCGGACGAGTTGACCGTATACACCTGCGGTGCCGCCATCGCCGACGGCGCGAAGGCGACCAGCCCGAACGCCGAGGTCGCGAGCACCGCGACGACGGCGATGCCTCGTCGGACGGCGCGCCCATGACGGCGTGTGCGGGTCGGGGTGTTGGGCAACCGAGTGCTCATTCCATGTCCCTTCCGGACCCGCCAGTGCAGGCACGATCCGCCGTCCGGAGACTAGACGCGCGGCCCGCGCCCTCGCACCGCGTATGCACGGGATCGAATCGCCCGGCTACGGACGGTGATTGAAATCGCTACGACTCGCCTGTCGGCGGCCTAACGATCCGGCTCTGACGGCCGCCGGCGGCGGTCAGAGCCGGATCGTTGTGCAGGCGTCAGCTGCCGCCGAGCCCGTCGATCGCGGCCATGTCGGCGTCGGCGAGCTCGAAGTCGGCGACGTCGGCGTTCGAGCGGATCCGCTCGGGGTTGACCGACTTCGGGATGACGACGAAACCGTGCTGCAGATGCCAGCGGATGATGACCTGGGCGCTCGAACGCTCTAGTCGCTGCGCGATGTCGACGATGGTCGGGTTGTCGAGGGTGCCCCCGCGCAGCGCGCTGTAGCCCTCGAGCGTGATGTCGCGCGCACGATGCTCGGCGACGGTGGCAGCGTCGAACAGCAGCGGGCTCCACTCGATTTGATTCACCGCAGGCGCCGCGCCGGTCGCTTTGGTGACCTCGTCGATCAGCGACGCGTCGAAGTTGCTCACCCCGATCTCGCGGACGAGTCCGGACTCTCGCGCCTCGACGAGTCGGCCCCAGAGGTCGGGGTTGACAGAGCCATCGCCGGGCCAGTGAATCAGCCACAGGTCGAGATGATCGGTCTGGAGCGAGTCCAGGCTCTCTTGGAGGACGTCGTGCGCGTCGGCGGCGCGATTCGGCGGACACTTCGTCGTGACGAAGACGTCGTCGCGCGACACCCCGCTCTCGGCGAGTGCGCGGCCGACCTCGCTCTCGTTTCCGTAGACGTGCGCCGTGTCGAGATGCCGATAGCCAGCCTCGAGTGCAGCAGACACGGAGCGCACCGCGTCGTCGCCTTTGATCTGCCAGGTGCCGAAGCCGAGCAGCGGCATGCGTGCGCCGTTGGTCAAGGTGGCGGTGTTGTCGGGGACGTGGAGTGCGTGGTGGGTCATGCCGAGATGCTAGCCAGCGGATGTGGACGCCCGGCGTCGGCCTAGGAGGGTCGACGCCGTGTGGAGACGATCGTCCAGCCGCGGGCCGTGCACGCGTCGACGAGCGGCTGCCGGCCGACGAACCGCAGCGTCCACTCTTGGCCCGACGCAGGTTGCTCGAGGACGAGCACCTCGGAGCGACCGGCCGGCCGCGCGTACAGCCAGAGGTCGATGCCGCGGTCGCGGACGAGGTCGGGGTACCCGAGTGTCTTGCGGCCGAGATAACGCACTCGCTCGACGGAGACCTCGACTCGGTACGGGTCGCGCCACGTCAGCCACCAAGCCGCGAGAACGAGAGCGAAGACGACAGTCAACAACGCCATCACCACGAGCGTGAAGCCGTCTGGATGGCTGAGCGCGCCTCGCACGAGCGCAACCGCGATCGCGACCGTGAGAAATCCGTAGAGGAAGTTGCGCTGCGTGTTGCTCTCGCGAATGACGATCGCGCCGACGGGCCCCGACAGAGCCGCGTCGACCATGTCGTCGTCGGCCATCCTCCGTCCTCCGTCCTCGGCTTGTTCCGCGCACTGAGTGTGACACCGGAAGCGCGCTTGAAGTCGAGGCGCATCAATCGCGCCGTTCACGCGGCGGATCCGCGCTAGCCTGCCGCCACTCGGGGGAGTGATGTGATGCGAAACGCCGAGGAGATCGCATGACCGGCAGGGTCGACAGCGACACCCTTCCCCTTCCTGAGTTCGGTCGCCCGCGATCTCGCAGACGTCTCGTGTGGGTCGCCGTTATCGCCCTCGGCGTCGTCGGGTGCGTCATCGCGTTCCTGCTGACGAGGGGCGCGGGCCCGCCCGACCATCTGGCGTCGTCGTACACGATGACCTTCGACAACATCACCTTCGACAGTCAGAGCGACGGGTCGCTCACCGACGTCGCGGACAGCGGCGGCAAGGCCACCGGCCAGATGACCGTGAACCCGCCGCTCGGCGGCACCGGCCCGTTCACCGGCACCTACAAGGACGGCACCTTCACATTCGTCGGGGCCGCCGAAGGCACCTACGCCGGCACTGTCGACTCCGAAGGCTTCGTAACCGGCACCTACGTGTACTCGGCAGGCGGTTTCGACGGCCAGCACGGCAAGTGGACAGCCACGCCAGGCGAGAAGCCGTCGAGCGGCGGACTCCCGCCGTGGCTCTGGCTCGTCGTTGCCGCTGTGCTGGCCGCGATCGGCTATCTCATCGTGCGCCGAGGCGCTCGCACGCCTGACCGGTGAGTTTGCCTGTCCGGTCGGCGATCACCGACGAGCGAGCCGGCTACCGCCAGGCCTTGTCCATGACATCTGGGTCCTCGAGGTCGGCGGACTTCTGAGCAAAGATGCGCAGGTCGTCACGAGAGACGGGTGCGTCCGAGGTCGCCGCATCGGCAGCGAGCCTCCTGCGGATGTACTCACTCCGGGAGATCCCTAGGCACGCTGCACGCGCGTCGACCTCGGCGAGCACCGCCTCCGGGACGTCGCGGATCAAGACATCAGGCATCGACTGCCCTCCTGTGCTAGTTCGCCGAGGTCGAAGATCGTAGACGCGTCGCCGCAGCCGTGCTTTGGTTGGCCGATGGTGCGCCGTGTCGATGCTGATTATCTCGTGGTCGGGGCCGGTGCCACGGGGATGGCGTTCACGGACGCACTGATTGACCACGCCGATGTGCGGGTGGCGATGGTCGAGCGTCGGCACGCACCCGGCGGCCATTGGCTCGGCGCGTATCCGTTCGTGCGCCTCCATCAGTCGTCCAGTTTCTATGGCGCCGCGTCGACGGTGCTCGGCGGCGGGCGCGTGCAGACGGCTGGCCCCGAGGCGGGGCTCCACGAGCGGGCCGGCCAGCCGACGATCTGCGGCTACTTCGCCGATCTGCTCAATGACCGGATGCTTGGGTCGGACCGAGTTGAGTTCTTCGCCGGCTGCGACTACCTAGGGGACCGCACGTTCGTCTCGCGGCTGTCGGGCGAGCGGTACGAGGTGTCGGATCGGTGCCGCGTGGTCGACGCCCGCTATCTGGCGCCGGAGATCCCGGCGGAGTCGCAGCGGCGATTCGGTGTCGACGAGGGCGCGACGGTCATCCCGGTCAACGACGTCGTGCGCCTCGACGAGGCGCCCAGCCAGTTTGTGATCGTGGGCTCAGGCAAGACGGCGACCGACGCGTGCATCTGGCTGTTGGCGCGCGGCGTCGATCCAGACACGATCTGCTGGGTGCGGCCGCGCGAGCCGTGGATGCTCAACCGAGCCCTCATCCAGCCCGACCCCGTCATCTACCTCGGCATGGTCGCCGACTTGATGCAGGTGGCGGCCGACGCGACGTCGCTTGACGACGTGTTCCTGCGTCTGGAGGACGCCGGAATCATGCTGCGCATCGACCGCGCCGTCACCCCGACGATGGCCAAGGCGCCGACGCTCGGGATGTGGGAGCTCGAACAGCTGCGCACGATCGAGAATGTCGTCCGCCTCGGCCATATCGACACGGTGCGCCGCGGGCGGATCGACCTCGCGCAGGGATCGGTGGCGATCGCAGACGACGCCGTCGTCGTCGACTGCGCAGCAGACGGGTTGAAGAATCCGCCACGGGTACCGATCTGGCGTTCGGAGGGGATCACGCCTCAGCCGATCCGAGCCGGTTTCCCGTGTTTCGGGGCCGCGCTCGCCGGCTATGTCGAGGCCACCCGCGACGACGACGATGAGAAGAACCGACTGTGCCCACCGTCGTCGTTCGGCAACACGTTGGTTGACTGGGCGACGATGAACGTCCTCGGCACTCGGAACTCGATGTCGTTCGGCTCAGAGCCCGACATCAGGGACTGGTCGAACCGAGTCGCGCTCAACCCTGCGCGGGTGCCGCCCGATCACCCAGGGTCGGCTGAGCTCGATGATGCACTCGACCGAATGCAACGGCACCGCGAGGGCGGGATAGCCAACCTGGCTCGCATGAGTGCGTAGGCGCGGCCTCGGCGAAGCGATCGCTACCGCGACTCAGGGGAGCAGGCGCCTCAGGTAGTCGGGCTTGTGGTTTGACCAGGGGACCGTCTCGGCCTTGTCGGGGTGCTCGAACGCTCGCACGGCGGGGTCGCCGGGGCCGAGTCCGGCCCAGCTGAGCACCAACTCCGTGGCGTGGCGTCGCTTCGCCGGCGACAGCTGGCTGATCACGGCCCCATGGTTGCCGCCGCTCACGAAGTAGCGGGCACACTGGCGGTCCGCCTGATCCGCTCCGCACGCGAAGGGCTCGGCGCCCCACGGGTCGTTGCCCCCGTAGACGAAGAGCATCTGCGTCGACTCGGTGCGGACCCAGTGGTCGATGTCGGGCATCGCGCTCGCGTCGAACGTGCTCGGCAGGATCCGGTCGGGCACGAACGTTCGCGCCACGTCCGCTCCCGGGTGCTGGAGCAGATCAGCCAAGTGCGTTTCGTACGGCGCGGGGGCGCCGAGCTGATACGCCGCCTGGAAGTAGTACGGGACGTACGGCCGCAGCCACTGGTCGGAGTAACCGGTCAGCGGTGAGGTGAAGGAGAAGAAGCGCCAGATCGTCGGGTTTGTCGCCGTGTCGGGGTCGGGCAGTTGGCGGCAGTCGGACTGGGGCGAGTACTGCCAGAAGGTGAAGTACATGTCGACCGTGGCCGCCTCCATCGCGAGGTCGACGTCGCCGGTGATGTGATAGGTCAGCCCTTGGTGCGCCGAGACCCGCTCGACCTTCGCGAGGAACCAGTCGCGGTCGCTGAGAACCCGCCGCTGCAGGTCGACAAGTGTGGCGCGACAACCGGGATTCGTGCCGACGTTCTCGAGGAACTCGTTGTAGCCGTCGTCGCCGTCGACGACGTCGTTGGGCGCGACATACGCCACCGTGCCGCTGACGTCGTGGGGGTAGAACCGCCGATGGTAGGTGGCCGTCATGCCGCCCTTGGAGCCCCCGGTCGTGATCCAGCGCTGCTGGTAGATCCGCTTGAACACCCGGATCACGTGGTGTTCGTCGGCCGCCGCCTGCTCGATCGTGAGCTGTTGCTCCCAGTCAGGGTCGGCCGGGCGCGACGGCGTGAAGAACCGGTACTCCATGTTCAGCTGGTTCCCGAGCACGATCTGCGCAGGCTCGGACAAGAACGGGTACGACGCGACGTTGTATCCGCTCGTGTACATCACCATCGGCCGAGCAGTGTTGCGGTGCAGGAGCGTTAGCCGTTGCTGAAACGTGCCCGCGGCCGGGTTGTCGTGGTCGACCGGCTGCGTGAACGAGATCTTGAAGAAGCGGTAGTGGCGCGCCGCGTCACGCTCGACGACCTTGGTGACACCGGGCAGGGCAGCGATCCGGTCCTTGATGTCACGCGCGCGACCGTCGATGCGGTTTGCCGAGGCCGCCGTCGCGACAGCGGCGCCGACCGTGTCCGTCGAGCCCGCGGCGCCGGGCGCCGAGAGCAACAGGGCCGCCACGACGGCGGTCGCCGATCCGAACACAGTCACTCGTCCCGCCGCGCTCATTCGCGCCCCCTCTTGGTCCTGGCACTTGTGCTGACACTGGCTGACACGAGGGCACGCGCACCCCTGCGTAGAGACGCGCTGACGTTGCTCGACCGTTGCACCTACCGCCAGGCCAGCGCCCGGCCGCTCGGTCGCATCTCGTCGAACGATGCAGAACTCAGTGCCTGAGGTTGCCGGGCATAGAAGCCCGGTCGTCGCCGCACTCGGCGATGTGTCGGCCCGAGAAGGACCTCGCCATCCGCCTCACGATGAGGGGACGAGCGTTCCGAGACTGAAGATTCACGACGCGCTCACCACCGGGTGAGCCGTCGAGCTATGCCTCAACCTGAGCGGCAGCGCCCAACCCCCGATTGGGGGCGGGCGCTGCCAGCTTGGTCTTAGCGGGTGCGGACGTTGTCGGCCTGAAGGCCCTTGTCGCCCTTGGTGACTTCGTACTCAACCGCGACGCCCTCGTCGAGGCTGCGGTAGCCGTCGCCCTGGATCGCCGAGAAGTGGACAAAGACGTCGGGGTTGCCGTCGTCCTGGGTGATGAACCCGTAACCCTTTTCGCCGTTGAACCACTTCACTGTTCCGGTCGCCATGTTCTCTCCTAGGAGCTCGGTGAGCGTCTGCATTGTGCCGACGCTCTGGCGGTCGCGCCGAGTCATCCCACACCTGCTTCAAGGCGTATGCCTTGTGAAACGAAAGGCGCCCGAGAGATGTTGACCCACGGGCGCCACTAAACGTGCGAGGGACTGCGATGTGCAACTAAATGGACCCTAGCAGGCAATAGCCCCATCCTCGCAACCCGTCGGATTCGCCCCTTTTGGCGACGAAGGCCCGTTACGGGCGTACCGGTGGCCGCTCGGAGCCGGGTTCACGGGTTGCTGCGCGGTTGAACGAGGCGGCCCTGGTCAGCACGGCTAGGCAGCGGATCGGACGCATTGAAAGCCGATGTGGCTCATGCCCGTGTCGATCATCTGCGGGCGGCGAGCGGCAGGGCGGTAGCGCATGCAGTACTCGTCGGCGCACAGGAATGACCCGCCCTTGATCACCCGACGCGGGACCGGGAACTGCGGCTGCGCCGGGTCGACGCTGTCCTCGGCCGTCGGAGCCGGGGATCCCGGCGCGCAGCACACCGGCGCGTCGACCGCCTCGCGCCGTTCGTCGACGTACCAGTCGGTCGTCCACTCCCAGACGTTGCCGGCCATATCGAACAGGCCATAGCCGTTCGCCTTGAACGAGCCCACTGCCGCGGTCGCGCCGTATCCCTCGCTCGCGCGCCAGGGGAAGTCGCCATGCCAGTAGTTGGCCAGCCGCTCTCCCGGGCGCTCGGGGCCATCTCCCCAGGTGTACGGAGCCGAGTCGAGTCCGCCCCTCGCGGCGACCTCCCACTGAGCCTCGGTCGGCAGCAGTGCCGCGTCCCACTCGGCGTACGCCGCGGCGTCTTCGTAAGCCACCTGCACGACCGGATGGTCTGCGCGGGCGTCGACGTCGGAGCCAGGGCCTTCGGGGCGACGCCAGCACGCACCGGGGGTCCACGTCCACCACTGACTGATGTGGCGGAGGTCGACCGGCCCCCGCGTCCTGGTGAAGACCATCGACCCCGGCAAGAGGTTCTCCGCCGGCGCACCCGGAAAGTCGTGCGGGTCGAGTGGCCGCTCGGCCACGCTGACGTAGCCGGTCGCGGCGACGAACGCGGCGTACTGCTCGTTGGTGATCGAGTACCGATCCATCCAGAACTCGTCGACGCTGACCGACCGGACCGGCTTCTCCTCGGCGTAGTGGGCGTCGGAGCCGAGCCGGTAGTCACCGCCGGGCACGAGGACGACGTCGTCGATCCGGCCCGTCGCTGACGAGCTCATGGTGCGACCGTAGCCGGAGTCAGTGTCCCGACGTGAGCACTGACTCGAGCTTGGCCATCGCCTGGTCAATCGTGAAGCTGGCTGCCTTCTGCCGTGGCGGGAACTCGTGGAATGTCTCGAGGAACTGAGTCATCACGATCTGCGCCGCGAAGACCAGGTAGGCGTTCTCGAGGAGGAACTCGTAGTAGGTATTCGACGTCGTGCGGGCTCGCTCGTACGGATCGGTCCGCAGGTTGAACAGCAGCGGCACGCGCAGCGGAACGAACGGCTCGGCCCATACCTGCAGTGTGCCCTCGATGCGCTGCTCCATGAAGACGACCTTCCAGTTGTCGAACCTCAGAGCGAGGCAGTCGCCGTCGTCGGAGAAGTAGACCAATCCCATCCGAGGGCTCTTCTCCTCCTGCCCCGTCAGGTAGGGCAGCAGGTTGAAGCCGTCGATGTGGACCTTGTACGCCTTGTCGCCGATGGTCTTGGTGGCCTTGAGGTCGTCGACCACCGTCGTGTCGCCCGCGGCCGCGAGGAGGGTGGGAAGCCAGTCGTGGTGCTGGACGATCTCGTTCGAGACGGTGCCGGCGGCGATGTGCCCGGGCCAGCGAATGATCTCCGGGACGCGGAATGCGCCTTCCCAGTTGGTGTTCTTCTCGCTGCGGAACGGCGTCATGCCGCCGTCTGGCCAGGTGTTCATGTGCGGGCCGTTGTCGGTGCTGTAGATGACGATCGTGTTGTCGGCGATACCGAGCTCGTCGAGTTGGTCGAGCAGCGTGCCCACGAGTTTGTCGTGGTCGATCATCGTGTCGTGGTAGGTCGACTGCCACCGCCCCGCCTGCCCAACGCTCTCAGGCTTCGGATGGGTGAACGCGTGCATGTGCGTGGTGTTCATCCAGACGAAGAACGGAGTGTCCGACTCGTGCGCGCGCCGGACGAAGTCCATGCAGGCTGCAGCCGTCTCGTCGTCGACCGTCTCCATCCGCTTGGCCGTCAGCGGCCCGGTGTCCTCGATCCGCTGCTTGCCGCGGCGGCCGTAACGCCCGTCCACGGTGTCGTCGTCCTCATCGGTCGCCCATGAGTGGATGACGCCGCGTGGCCGCGCGAGCTCGTTGAACCTCGGGAAGTCTTCGGGCGGCGGCCAGTTCGGCCGCTCAGGCTCTTCCTCCGCGTTGAGGTGGTAGAGGTTGCCGTAGAACTCGTCGAAGCCGTGCGCCGTCGGCAAGAACTCGTTCTTGTCGCCGAGGTGGTTCTTGCCGAACTGCCCCGTCGTGTAGCCGAGGGGCTTGAGCAGTTCGGCGATAGTCGGGTCTTCGGCGCTGAGACCGATATCCGAGCCGGGGATGCCGACCTTGCTCAGGCCCGTGCGGAACACGCTCTGGCCGGTGATGAAGGCGGACCGACCGGCGGTGCACGACTGCTCGCCATACGAGTCCGTGAAGCGCATGCCCTCGTCGGCGATCCGGTCGATATTGGGAGTGCGGTAGCCCATCAAGCCATCGCTGTAGCAGCTGAGATTGCTGATCCCGATGTCATCGCCCCAGATCACGAGGATGTTCGGCTTGCTGGCGGCTGCCATCGGTCACTCCTTCGAACGGCGGATTCCTCAACCCTGCCTCCGGTGTCCAGGACGCTGCTTCACCCGGACAGGGTGATTGCATTGACGGGTCGCGGAGATCGCTGGTCTTTGCCTGGGTCTTTTGCGGAGTCTCTGGCTGGGCCTTTCGCTGGGCCTTAGTGTGAGCAGGGGGTTCGTCCACACGAGAGGTGGCGTCGACATGGGCGGCGACGAGGAACGAGTGCGACATCCGCGAGCCGAGCTCGCCAGTGTCGTCTCGATCCACCCGGTCGAGGTCACAGCAGACGACCTCGGCGTGCTCGCCCGCGAGCTGACCAGAGCGGCGTTCGGCGCAGCCGCCGTCGCCGCCGACCTCGTTATCGCCACCCTGACCAGCGTCGCCGCGAAGTCAGGGCAGTCAGCCGGCTCGGTTCCGCGCGAGTCGACCGGCTCGGCTGCCGAGGCAACCGATGCGATCATCGGCGTCGCCTGGAGCGCCGTTCGGCTCGGCGACGCCGCCGCTCAACGCGCCGCGAGCGCCGCCCGCCCACTCGTGCGAATGGCCATGTCTCCTCCGCTGGTTCCGGAGCGGTTGCGACCGATGAACCTGCTGGCGACACCGACCCGGCGATGGCAAGCCGATCGCGACGGCGCGATCGAGACCCTCGCACTCTGGTCGAATACGCTCGCCCCGGCTGCCGGCGAACGGGCGGCCCGGCTCATCGACCTCGACGCGATCATGGTCGGCGCGATCGGCAGAGTCCGGCTGCAGGGTCTCGTCGAGACGGCGATCTCGCAGCTCGACCTCGACGCGCTCGCGTCGAGCCTGATCGCCGAGATCGATGTGCGAACACTCGCAGACCAGCTGGTCGCGAGCGTCGACCTGACGTCGGTGGTCCGCAGCGCGATGGAGCGCATGGACCTCGCCACGCTCGTCGGCGATGCCCTCGACCAGATCGACCTGACTGGTGTGGTGGTCGAGCGCGTCGACTTCGAGCGAGTGATCGTCCGCGCCATGGAGAGCGTCGATCTGACTCAGCTCGTCCTCGACCGCGTCGACCTCCTGCGACTCACCGACCACGTCGTCGACGGAGTCGACCTGCCGGAGATCATCCGCGAGTCGACCGGCTCTATGGCGGCCGAGACGCTCGAGGACGTGCGCATTCAGAGCATGGCCGCTGACCAGGCGATCGCCAAGGTGATGGGCCGACTGCTCAGGCGAAAGCCGGAGCCGACGTGACCGAGGCGCCAGACACTGCGCGGCGCGTCCACGAGGAGTCACGTCGACGCGAGGCACGCGACTTCCAGGGCCAGCCGGCCGGCGTGGTGAGCCGGACCGTCGCGGCCTTCGTCGACGGCATCATGGTCATCGGCATCGTGGTCGCCGGTTGGCTGGGCTGGAGCGGCGTCGCGTTCATCGCTCATCCGAGGAACTACGAGCTGCCGAGCCCCGCCCCGCTGCTCGCCACCGGCGTCTACCTCGCGGTCGCGTTCGTGTATCTCACCTTCGGCTGGTCGACGTCCGGGCGGACTCTCGGCTCACAGGTCATGGGGCTTCGCGTGGTCGGCCGCCGCGGCCGCCGTCTTCCGTGGGCGAGGGCCGCTGCGCGAGCGGCCATCTGCGTGGTGTTTCCGGCCGGACTGTTCTGGTCTGCCGTGAGCGCGAGCCACGACGCGCTTCAAGACATCCTCATCCGGACGCGCGTGATCTACGACTGGACGCATCGCACGCCTCCCGCTGAGGACTGAGCCTTCGTTCGTCAGCGGCGTCGGCGCGGCGCGGCGCGAAAGCCAAGAACGGCTGATTGCCCGTGAGAGGTTTCGAGCATGCAGCGATGGGAGTACCGCCGCGAAGCGGTCAAGCTGTCCGTGGAACCGCAGGCGGACGGCTACCAAGAGACCCGCGACGCCCTCATCGAGAGAGTCGCGACGACGTGGATCGCGCTTTTGAACGAGCTGGGAAGCGAGGGCTGGGAACTCATCCACGAGACGACCGGCGTGCTGAGCGGCGAGCCCGTCACGGTCGTCTGCTCCGGAACGCTGAAGCGGGCGGCGGCCTGACTCGCAGTCCGCGGGACGCCACCCATGTTCGGTGCGGTTCAGGGCCGATACGCCGTGAGGGTGCCGTCCTCACTCGCCACGAACAGTGCGCCCGACGCGAAGACCGGCTGGGCGAACGTCTTGCCCGTCGCGGGCACCGAGCCGAGCGGCTGCCCGTCCGACTCGCGGAACAGCTGAACCGTCGGCGTCACGCCTGTCGGGCAGGAGTACATCGGGACGGCGACAACAGTGCCGTTGATCGTCGGACTGCCGTTCGGCAGACACGGGAGCGGCCGCTCCCAGATGACCGCGCCGGTGCTCGGGTTGAGTGCGCGCAGGGCCCCCGGAACCTGCTGGCCGGCGATGGTCGACGTGTTCGACGCGACGAAGAGACGCTTCAACTGGAAGTCCCACGCCGCCGACGTGATGCACGCGCCGGTCCCGGTGCCGCCGGTCTGGCCAACCGCCCGACTCCAGACCGGTCCAGCCGACAGCGCGCTCTGCCGAAGCGCGTAGAAGTTGCCGTTCTTGTTGCACGCGCCGATCATCGGCGTCGAGACCCCTGAGAGGGTCGCTGAGAAGAGAGTCGGCGAGCTGCCGAAATCGAGGTCCGACGTCAACGTGTTGGGCGCCGTCCACTGGCCCGTCTTCGCCATGGTCGACTCATTGAGCCGGATGATCGAGTACGCGTCGTAGATCGCCGTCCCGGTCTCGTCGGGGCTCCCAGTCGTCACCCAGACCGACGTGCCGTCCGCGGCTTGACTGCTCCAGACGGTCGCGCCCTTCTTGCCCTTGGGAGCGTCGTACCAGGTGTGCTGGACGGCGCCCGTGTGCTGGTTGATCTCGACGACACCGCCGCGAACCTTCTGGCTGTCGCAGCTGGCGCCGATGCCCTCGAAGACATGCCCCGAGTCGACGGTCGGGGATCCCCAGTTGAAGTACGCAGCCACGCCGGCCGCGGTGTTCGGCCCGATCGAGCGCTTCCACTGTTGCGCGCCGGTGTTGGCGTTCAGGGCGTAGACGAAGTGGGAGCCAGCCGCGTACACCGTCAGAGTGCCGGTCGTCGGGTCCGTCGTCACGGTCGCGGTTCCGACGATGCCCTTCGCGACGCAGTTGGCAGCCGAGCCGAAGTCGAGCTGTCGCTTCCACACCAGACCGCCCGTCGTTGCGTTGAGGGCGTAGAACATCCCGGTTCGCGAGCCGATGTAGACCCGTCCTCCGACGACTGTCGGACTTGCGTCGAACGACCGTGCCGGTTGACCCGTCATCGTCGCCGCGTCGGCGACGAAACTCCACGCCCGGTGCAGGCTTCCTGCGTTCGCCGTCGTGATGGCGGGGTCGCCGAAGATGGCCGACGAGTGAGCGGCGTTGCGCTCATACGCAGGCCAGTCCGTGCCGACCGGATCGGCCGCGGCACGCCGTGCGCCTGCAGCCTGCTGGACGAGCAGCTGGCCGCTCACCGTGCTGGCCGCCACCAGAGCCGCGACCGCTATGAACGCCTTTACCGAGCGCGTGACCATCTCTTACTCCTCTGCGTTGTCTGGGGTGTCGCTGCAACGTCCTCCAAGCTCCCCACGACGTCTCTGCAGGTGCGACGAATGCCTACTGCCCATGAAGCATCCGGACACGGCGCCGGCGAAAGGCGACGCATCGTCTGGCGGCAAGAAATTCACGGCAATGCAACGCACGGCGATTGCGTGGTTACGCAATCTGATGTCGTGCGAAACGACTGAAGCACTCATATTTCACCGCCATGGCGATGCCCGACTGGAGGGCGTTGCGAGTCGACTCCCAGCGCCGCTATCGGCGCCGCGTGTCGAATTCACAGGCGGTTCCGGAATATCGGCGCTATCGGTCTTGACAGAGAAGATTTCCGACGCCTAGGTTCCCGGCGACAGGCAGCGAATCGCGACCTTGGATTGGGGAGCGATTGCCTCGTCGAGGCTGTTTAGTCCGCGCCGCTGAGCTGCTTCTGCTCGTCATTTCGCTCGGAATCTGCGACAGGAGAGAAGATGTCTCGCACGCTCAGAAAGGCCGCCCTCGTCTGCGCGGCCGCTGGCCTGGCCCTGACCGCTGCTGCCCCTCAGGGGGTCGCCGCGAAGGCGGTACGGCCCTACGCCATCCAGCCGGTACACAACGTGACGTTCATTCAGGCATCCCAGAACATCGCCCCGCGTACAGGTGGCGACGACTTCCTCGTGACGATGTCGACCACATCGACGGGCGCATTGAAGATCCCCTTCACGCTCCGCCCGTACGGCGAGGCGCGCACGTCCATGGTGGTCAGCAGCAACGGCAACATTCAGTTCCCCGGGAAGGGAACGGACCCGAACGTCGCGTGGACGAACGCGTGCCTGCCGACGCATATGCCAAGCCCCTTCATCGCCCCGTATTGGGACGACCTGCAATTCGCTGCGACCGGCACCACGACGCCCAATGAAGGCATCTATGTCAAGACCACCGGCACGGCTCCGCACCGGCAGTTCATCGTGAACTGGCGCGGGCATCTCTTTGGTCAAGACACGGCCGCCACCCGATTCGGTGTCATCTTCTACGAGGGCGTTTCGAAGATCTCGTTCCAGTACATGGATAACACCGCTTCAAACGCGACGATCGGCACTCAGGACCGTCCTGCAACGACATCGACGCAGTGGACCTGCGATTCAGGCGGCACCTCCGTGCAGACCGGCCTTCGACTCGATTTCATCCAGCAGCGGTAGTCCCGATGGCGGGCGGCGGGTCTCGGGATTCCCGCCGCCCGACGACCAAAAGCTCGACGGCGTCGGCGACGTCGGGCTCGACGGCCACGTTGACGGTCTGGGCTCGGGCGCCCCGTACGGCCGCATTGAGTTCGCCTACTACCTGATGGCGACGGCTTCCGGGATCACGATGGAGGAGTCAGAACTGCTC
>DATIOH010000247.1:0-15804 GCA_035473375.1 Nocardioidaceae bacterium
GCAGCCACCACCGCACCCGACCAACAGCCCTCGGAAGAGAGCCCCGCATGAGCCAATACAAGAACGGCGTCGCCCATCCCCTCGACGATCGCGACCTCGACTGGCTGGTCTCCCGTTTCGTCGACGACGTCACCGACGCGGCACACGCGATCCTCGTGTCGGCCGACGGCCTGCTGATGGCAGCGAGCACCAGCATCCCCGGCGAGCGTGGGGAGCAGCTTGCGGCGGTGTCGTCCGGGCTCGCCAGCCTCGCGGTCGGCGCGGCCCGCCTCTTCGAGGGCGGCGCGGTCCTGCAGACGGTCGTCGAGATGGAGCACGGATACCTGATGCTGATGAGCGTTGGCGACGGCTCCAACCTCGCCGTCCTGACCCAGGAGGCGGCCGACATCGGCCAGGTCGGCTACGAGATGGCGCTGCTCGTCGAACGCGTCGGACGCACTGTCCAGGCCCAGGCCCGTGTCGCGCCCGCCGCCGGGGCCTGACAGCGGGCAGTGCCGTGACGTCAGATCAGTCCGCCGGCGATCGCGACACCGGCCCCGCAGCACGGTTCGTCCGTCCGTACACCATCACGGCGGGCCGCACCGAGGCGAAGGTCGTCCTCCCCCTGGAGGCAACCTTGCGCCGACAGAGACGGCATGGCACCGACAACGGCCTGAGCGGCGGCGCGCTTCAGGTCCTTGACGTGTGCGACACCCGATCGGTCGCCGAGGTGTCGGCGCTCGTGGCGATGCCCATCGGCGTCGTCCGCGTGCTGCTCAGCGACTTGATCGAACAGGGCCTTGTCGACGTGCAGGCCACCATCACCGACGACTCGTCCAAGGACGAGCGCATTGAGCTCATCGAAAGGACCCTCCGTGGACTACGCACCTACTAGCGCCGCACGGAAGGCAGCGTCGACGAAGATCGTCATCGCCGGCGGCTTCGGGGTCGGGAAGACGACCTTCGTGGGCGCGGTGTCGGAGATCGTCCCGCTGCGCACCGAGGCTCTCGTCACCGACGAGTCTGAAGGGGTCGACGACCTCGCCTCGGTGCCGAGCAAGGCGACGACGACGGTGGCGATGGACTTCGGCCGGCTGACGCTCGCCGAAGACCTCATCCTGTATCTGTTCGGCACGCCCGGCCAACGCCGCTTCTGGTTCATGTGGGACGACCTCTGCCTCGGCGCGATCGGAGCCATCGTGCTCGTCGACACCGAACGGCTCGATGCGTCGTTCTCTCCGCTCGACTACTTCGAGTCGAAGGGTCTGCCGTTCATCGTCGCGGTCAACCAGTTCGAGGGCGCGCAGGAGTACCCACTCAACGTCGTGGCGGATGCGCTGGCCCTTCGACCCGAGGTCCCGATCATCGGCGTCGACGCACGCGACCGCGAGTCCGCGAAGGCGGCGCTGATCCGAGTCACCGAGTACGCCCTTCAGCGGCTCACAGCGTCCTACTCGACGACGGTGAGTTGAGATGACTCGCCGCGAGCAAACACTGCAGCCGCTAGCCTCGGCAGCCATGGCCCACCGCACCCGCACCCCGGCGGCCCGACGCATCCTCACGTCGGCGTGTGCGCTGCTGGTCGCCGTGGGGCTCGCCGGGTGCGGATCGACCACGGGGGCTGCCAAGCAAGCCGCACTCGACCCGCAAGTCATCAAGGCCGGCACGCTCACCGTGTGCACGAGCCTCGGCTACCCCCCGTTCGAGTTCAACCAGGACGGCCAGCCCGCGGGCTTCGACATCGACCTCGCCAAAGAGGTCGCCAAGCAGCTCCAGCTCAAGCCCGTCTTCATCAACGCCAACTTCAACGCCATCCAGTCCGGGCAGCTGCTCAACGACGGAAGGTGCGACGTCGCCGTAGCCGGGATCTCGATCAACGGCGAACGGGCGCGGGTGCTCGACTTCTCGAGCCCGTACTTCAACACCGGGCAGGCGATGGTCGTGAAGAGCACATCCGAGGCGACATCGCTCGACGACCTCGGCGGCGAGAAGATCGGGGTTCAGAAGGGGACGACCAGCGAGCTCTTCCTGACCGACAACGCGCCCAAGAACGCCACCATCGTCCCGCTCACGACCCCTGGCGACGTAACAGACGCCATCAGGAAAGGCGATGTCGCCGCCGGCGTCTACGACAACACCGTCGTCGGCGATGTGATCGAGCGCAATCCGAAGCTCGAGGTCGTCGCCGAGTTCGACACCGGCGAGCAGTACGGCATGGCGGTGAAGAAGGACAGCAGCGTCGACCTGCTCCGCTTCATCAACAACGTGCTGGCCAAGTTGAAGTCTGGCGACGGCTATGACGCGATCTACAACCGGTGGTTCGGCGGCGCGACGACTCCGTAGGGCCTGCTCTCGAGGGGCTTTTCGAGGATGCCGAAACTGCTCGGAGGCCTTTCGTCAAGCCCGGCGGAGGATGAATCTCAGGTAGCACGACTGTGCCATGGAGTATGACTTTCTGCAGTTGTCGCGACACGCTACGTGATCAGGGGCAATGATGTCGCTGAGTGCAGCTCATCGGTTGGCGGGCGGCGGGCACCCCGGGCACCGCCACGACCTCGACCCTGGAGGCATCAGGACTGATGAGCACCACCACGGCCCCCGCAGCAGCGGCAGCAACGCAGACCATCGCCGTCACCTCGATCGCAGCAGGCGCGCTCGAGTTCATCACCGCCCGACTGGAGCACGAGGGCGGATCCGTGCAGATGTGGGAGTTCCCGACTCGAGGCGTCACCGAGATCGGCTTCTCGCTTCCGAGCGACCCGAAGGGCCTGCAGACGTGCAGGAAGATCGTCGCCGAGTGGTGCGCCGCGAACTTCCCGGGCGTGCCGGTCATGAGCAACGTCCAGGGACGCCACCGCCGCGGGTAACTCACCCTCGACGGAGCGGCTGAGCGAGCTCGGCGTCAGCCCTCGAGGAGACCGGTGATGCGGCTCTCGCCACCCACGGTCTGCACTTGGAGGGTCATGCCATTGAGGGCCCGCAGACTGCCGCGAACGGAGTCGAGGTCCATGCCCGTGTCCTTGGATATCTCCCAGTCGTAGATCGCGAGAGTGCCGATGGTCGGCTCCTGGCCCATTCGGTAACGCGGGTTCAGGGTCTCGAAGAGGCGGCGGGCGCTCTTGCCGACGAGCGAGCTGTCGGGCACAAAGTCTGGGTGCAGCACTTGTCCAGAACTACCCCAATTCGACAGTCGTGGGCATAGCGGCGCGCGATGACATGCCGACGACTTGTCGCGTGGTGACGCAGGGGTGAATGCCGCACTACAACGAGTGACCTTCCCGAGCACCGCTCTCTGTCGCCTCTGTCGGGCCCCGCCTCTAGCCTGAGCCCGTGACGACGACGCACCGGCTCTCGCGAGCGGACGCCCGAAAGATCGCGATCCGCGCTCAGCTGCTCGACCGCGACCGGCCGACCGATCTGCTCGCGATGGTGCGGCACCTGACGTTGGTGCAGAACGACCAGACGGCCGCGGTCGCGCCGAGCGCAGACTTGGTGGCCTGGTGCCGCCTCGGATCGTCGTATCGGCCGGCCGATCTCCTGGCGGCTCTCGACGAGCAGCGGCTGCTCGAGTTGCACATGCTCGTCCGACCGGCCGACGACCTCGCGCTTTACCGAGCCGAGATGGCCGCCTGGCCGGGGCCGGGCAAGCTCCGCGAATGGCAAGAAGACATCCGCGACTGGTTCGACACCAACGGCGCTTGCCGCGTCGACATCCTCGACCTGCTGCGCACCGACGGTCCGCTCCCCGCACGCGCCTTGCCCGACACGTGCGTCCTGCCGTGGCGGTCGAGCGGATGGACCAACAACCAGAACGTCATGAAGATGCTCGACTTCATGGTCCAGCGCGGCGAGGTCGCGGTCGCGGCGCGCGAGGGCAAGGAGCGACTCTTCGATCTCGCCGAGCGGGTCTACCCCGACGACGCCGCGATCCCGTACGACGACGCGATGCGTGTCCGCGACGAGCGACGGCTGCGCGCGCTCGGCATCGCGAGATCGAAGAGCACGAAGATGCCGGGCGAGCCCAACGACGTCCGCGACGCCGGCGAGCCGGCCGTCGTCGAGGGTGTGAAGGGCCAGTGGAGGGTCGATCCCGCATACCTCGACGGCCGACGGTTCGAAGGACGCGTGGCCCTGTTGTCGCCACTCGATCGGCTTGTCTACGACCGCAAGCGGATGGAGGAGGTCTTCGAGTTCGAGTACCAGCTCGAGATGTACAAGCCTGCCGCAAAACGTCGCTGGGGCTACTGGGCGATGCCGATCCTCTACGGCGACCGCCTGGTCGGAAAGCTGGACGCGACGTCAGAGCGCGAAGCGGGCGTGCTTCGCATCGATGCAGTCCACGAGGACGTCCCGTTCACGAGGGCGATGTCCGCCGCCGTCCGCCGCGAGATCACCGCCCTTGCCGAGTGGCTCGGGCTCGAGCTCGACGACGTGTCCGCCGAGCATTGACGTCGCGATGAGTCTCGCCCAGCTCGTCGAGCGAGTGCCCGTCGGCTGGACGCTGGTCGAGTTCGAGGGACGCCGGTACGGCCTCACCCGCTCTGACCACGTCGGCGGCCGTAGCGTGACGGTCTACGCCGAGGAGCTCGGCGGTGCAGACGTCGTCAGCGCGAATATGTACCGCGTCTCGTCCGGCGACCGACTCAACGCGTGCGAGATGCCCGACGCCAAGGTGCTCGCGTTCCTCCGCGGCTGGAAGCGCGTGGATTTCCCTTGACACCGCAGCACAGCTGCCATCAGACTCCTAACTATGTTAGGTGCGCCGAATCGTAATAGGCAAGCCGAACGACGTGCGGCAACACGTCGAGAGATCGTCGACGCCGCGTGGGCGCTCGCTCGCGAGAAAGGGCTGACCGAGATCACCTTGCGCGAGGTCGCGGCGAGAGTCGGCATGCAGGCGCCGTCGCTGTACTCGCACTTCGCATCGAAGAACGCCATTTACGATGCGATGTTCGGCGAGGCGTGGTCCGAGTACGACAGCATCGACGCCGAGACAGCCGACGATTTGCCCACCAGCCCGCGGGCGCACACGGTCGCGAAGTGTCTGCAGTTCTTCGACTACGCGACGGCCGACCTCCCCCGCTACCAGCTCATGAACCAGCGGACCATCCCCGGCTTCGAGCCGTCGGCCGAGTCGTTCGCGCCATCGCCGCGCGCTGTGCAGCGCAACGTCGAGCGGCTCGGCCAGATCGGCGTCACCGACCGCGGCGACATCGAGATCCTCTTCTCGATCATGGCCGGCCTGTCCGCCCAGCAGCTCGCCAACGACCCCGGCGGAGACAGCCGCCGACCGTTGCTTGCACGCGCGGTGGAGATGTGGGCTGACGGCGTCGGCCTGCCGCAAGACCCCAAGCCGAGAAAGGCACGGAAGTGACGACGACAGCCACCAGGACGACCAGGATGACTCCGATGATCTCGACGAACACCCAGCCACGCGAGTCGGCGCTCCCGCGCGAACTGGCCATGCGGGTGGCGGCGACCGAGTACCAGCGATTCGCCGCCGCCGTCCGCGACCTGGCCGCCGACGACTGGGAGCTCCCGACCGACTGCCCCGCCTGGAATGTCCACGAACTCGTCGCCCACGTCGTCGGCATGGCCTCGATGGCCAGCTCGCCGCTCGAGGACCGCCGCCAGCGCAAGGCCGCACTTGCCCGGATGCGGGCAGCCGGCTCGAGCGGGCCGTTCATTGACGCCCTGACGGCGCATCAGGTCGATCTCTTCAAGGACCGGACTCGCGACGAGCTCGTCGCGCTCGCGTCGACCGTCGGGTCGAAGGCCGCGAGAGGCCGACGCCGCACACCGCGGTTCGCCCGCCGACGGCTGCTTTCCGTGCCTCAGGTCGTCAACGGCGTCGCCGAGCCCTGGACGATCGGCTACCTCGTCGACACCGTCCTGACCCGCGACCCTTGGATGCATCGCATCGATCTCGCGCAGGCCACCGGGCGACCGCTCCATCTGACCCTTGATCACGACGGCGTCATTGTCGCCGACGTCGTCGCCGAGTGGGCCGCTCGCCATCGGCGGCCGTACCACCTCACCCTCACCGGCCCCGCGGGCGGCTACTGGTCGTCAGGCGTGGCCGACGAGGCCGACCACCTCACCCTCGACGCCATCGAGTTCTGCCGGATCGCGTCCGGCCGCGGACTCGGGAGCGGACTGCTGTCCATCCAGGTGCCCTTCTGACTGAGCTGCCCCATCGACCACTGACAAGACCCACAGAGAGACCAACTATGAACATCCACAAGATCAGTTCCGACGTCACCGTGATGAGCGACAGCACCGAGGTGCCCGGCATCGGGGTCCTCCCGGTCAACACGTTCGTCGTCCACGCCGAGCAGCCGGTCGTCGTCGACACTGGGCTCAGCACGTCCGACAAGGACTTCGTGTCTGACCTCGCGAGCGTGGTCGACCCCGCCGACGTGCGCTGGATCTGGATCACGCACCCCGACCGCGACCACACAGGCGGGATGTGGAGACTGCTCGACGCAGCTCCGAACGCACGCATCATCACGACGTTCCTCGGGGTGGGCATCCTCTCGACGGAGTTTCCCGTTCCGCTCGATCGGGTGTACCTGCTGAACCCAGGCGAGACCCTCGACGTCGGCGACCGCACCCTGCGCGCCTTCCGGCCGCCGCTGTTCGACAGCCCGGCGACGACGGGCTTCATCGAGAGCAAATCCGGCGCGATGTTCTCGTCCGACTGCTTCGGCGGCCCGATGCAGTCTGTCGACATCGCGACGGGAGCCGATTGGCGCGCCGCGGGCGCCGTGCTCGACGCGCAATTGCTCTGGGCGAGCATCGACAGTCCCTGGGTGCACACCGTCGACCCTGACAAGTACCAAGCGACAATCGATCCCATGCGTGCCCTCGACCCGTCCGCGATCTTCAGCACGCATTTGCCGCCCGCGCTCGGTGAACTAGACCGCCTGTGGGAGATGGCCGCGATGGCTCCGGCCACCCCGGGCTTTATCGGACCCGACCAGGCGGCGCTCGAGCAGCTGCTCGCGTCGTTCGCGCCCGCAGCCGAGACGACGTAGTCGCCGGATGCCGGAATTCATCGGTTCTCCCGCCCGCCGACAGGTCATGTAGTCCGGCCGAGCGGTCACCTTCTCCGCGCCAGCGGTCACGTTCTCCGCGCCAGCGCTCGGAGCCCATGACTGCTCGGCGCAACTAGGTGACCGCTCGGCGCAACTTGGTGACCGCTCGGCGCAACTAGGTGACCGCTCGGCGGGGTCGGCCGCGGGGGTAGACGACCAGGCGGCCGAGATAGAGCGCGAGCGCGGCCAGTGCGCAGCCGGCAATGTCGTCGACGACAAAGTGCCAGCCGAAATAGATCGTGGCGACGACGACTCCGGCGAAGTAGACCGCGAGCACGATCGACAGAAGCCGGAGCCCATAGATGTAGGCACTGAGCAGGATCAGGAAGGTGAACGCGGTGTGCAGACTGGCAAACGCCGACAGCGAGGAGAACGCGTCGCCGGCGCCAGGACTCTGGAGCAGATGCGCGCGCTCGACGACGTATTTCTCCTGGGCCGAGGTGACCGCCGTCCGGTCGAGGCCGGCGAACTCGCTGGGTGCTGACCAGAACGGTCCGATGGTCGGCACGAGGTAGTAGGCCGTCACGCCGAGGATCCAGAGAATCGCGGCCGCCGTGACGAAGACGTACCCGTCGCGAATCTGACGCGTGAACACCACCGACGCGACGACGGCGATCAGCACAAGCGACGAGAACGAGTCGTAGATCGCCGCGAGCACATGCGCCGCGACGTCTTGCCCGAGGAGGTCGTGCAGCAGCACGGCCGGGCTGTGCCCGAAGAAGATCGACTTCTCGAGGGAGAGCAGATCGTCGTCGCGCGGGGTGTTGAATGCGTCCCAGCTCTTCAGATTGCGGTAGCAGACATAGACGATCTGGTACGCCAGCAGAACGCCCGCGATGAGAGCGAGACGCCGCGCCGTCAACCGCTCGCGGGCCGAGGCGGCGAGTTGCCGGGCCGAGAATCCCGCGCGCACGGCGCGAACAGTCACATCGGCGACTGCGAAGACCACCAACAGCACAGCCATGCTGGCGAGCCGGCCGCGGAACATCGACCCGCTCGGGTCGCGCAGCGGGATGCCGATCGCTTCCGACTTGATCGCGGTGACGACGCCGAAGACCGCGGCGATCACCCAGATCCCGAGCCACCACAGGTATCTGCGGCTAGAACGATCGCCGCGGCGTGCGTCGTGCGCGGTGGCCGTCGGCGTCGGCGTCGAACGAGACTCGCTGGTGGTGATCGTGTGCTTCCTTTCGCGTCGACCGGCCTGTGCACGGGTTGGAGACGTACAGGCTACGTCGCGAAGCGGCCGGGACAGTCACCCGGCCGCCCCCCGAACGCACGTGTCAGGTAACCGGCTGACGCCAGATCGCGACGGCGAGGCACAGCCCCCAGAGGATGCCGAGCGGCGTCGCGAACCCGCCGTATTGGGCGACCACTGCAGCGAGCATCACGGCGCCACACCCAACTCCGACGAATCCCACCCACCGGCCCAGTGCGTCGGTGCGGAACACGACGATCGAGACAGCGAGGATGCAGAGCGACAGCACCGCCATCCCGGACAGACCGAGCAGCGTGTAGTTCAGAGCCGTCGCGAACCGGAGCACGTCGACGCCCGGCAGCGGCTCGCCCATGACGTCGACAAGGTGGGAGACCGCAGCGCGAGCCGCACCCGTGACAAGCCAGACGGCAGAGACTGCGGCCCCCATCGACCGGGCAAACGCCGTCCATTGCGGCGCCCGCTTCGTCGCAGCGAGCCGCGGCAGGTAGTTCATGACGACGGCGACCGCGACGGCCACGCAGATCGCGGAGATCCCCGAAGCAAGTCCCGACGTGCGGTTGCCCTGCTGCTGCCACCACTGGAGCAGATCGGAGTCGGTCGGGTCGTGCGGGACGTCGACGCTCGCGACAGTCATGAAGAGGGCGACGGCGAACAGCGCGGCCGCTACGGCAGCAACCTTGCGCGCGGCGGCGCTCGGGCGCTCCGCGGGCGGGTCGGAAGCGACCTCGGTCGGGGTCTGGGCGAGTGTCATGGCGATCTCCTGGAGATTTCGACGGTTTCGGGCGATTGCTCGACGTTCCTTCCCAGCGTGGGCCGGAGCGAGCCCGGGCACGACAGAGCAGGCACCGCTCTTGGAATCGGTGCTGACCCTGAGTCCTCAGCCCTCGATTGCTGCCACGATGTGCGGGTGCCACAGACCGCTCGGGTCGCGTTGAGGGCTCTGACCTGGCCCATCGGGCCGGCCCTGGTCGCCGCCTGCGCGGTGGTGGTGAAGAACGACCCGCATGGGCCTGGCAACCTCATCGGCGCGTCCGACGTCCCCTTCGTCGCCGCGACCCTCGCGTGCTGGCTCGTCGGGATCGTGCTGACCGGACGCGTCTTCGAGCAGCTTGCCGGATGGGCATTCCTCGGCCTCGGCACCGCGCTCGCCTACAGCGCAGTCACCGACGTCTACACCGATCAATCGGTTAACCAGGGTCGGGACCTGCCGGGTGAAGCTCTGGTGGCGACCCTGAGCGACACCTCGTACATCTGGTGGTTTGTCTTCCTGGCGCTCGCGCTCCAGTTCACGCCGACCACTCGGCCGTTGCGGGTCCGCCGCTGGCTGCCGATCTGCACCGTCGTGTCGGGAGTCATCTATCAGGTCACCGCCCTGCTGCGGTCCACGCCACTCGACCCGCCCTATGAGGACCTGTCGAGCCCGCTCGCGATCGACAGCATCAGCAGTGCTGCGAGCGTCTTCGCCGCAATTGCCGTCGTCACCGTCGGCCTGTGCCTGGTGGCGTCGGCCGTCGGAATCATCCGAGCCTGGCGCGCAGCCGAGAGCGAGGCGCGGCAGCAACTGCTGTGGCTCGTTGCCGGCACACTGCCGCTGGCCCCGTGCGTGGCCGCTTCATTCGCCGTGTCGTACGCCGGTCAGGCGGAGGCCGCGGGCTACATCATGGCTGCGGCGACTGTGACGATTGCGGTTGGCGCGGCCCTGTCGGTGCTTCGATATCGGCTCTACGACGTCGAGCGTGTGGTGACCGACTCAGCGGCGTACGCGATCGCGTCGGTCGCTGTGGTCGCCATCTTTGTCGTCGTGGTCGTCGTGATCAGTGCCACGACGCCGATCGACCCCGGCTCGCAGTTGCCAACCGTCGCGGCAACGCTGGCCGGAGCTGCGGTCGCGAGAGTTGCCTATGTCTGGGGCCGGCGCGCTGTCGACAGGCGCGTCAACCGCGAGCGCTTCGATGCCGTCGAGGCGGTGCGGCTCGGGCTGCGGGACGCATCGGCCGACCTTGACGCACTTCTCGCCGCCGGCCTGCAGGACCCATCCGCTCGAGTGCTCTATCCCGGTCCGAGCGGGCTCTGGGTCAACGCGGACGGCCTCGAGATCGTGCCGTCCGGCGACGCGGTCGAGGTCCGACGACACGGCGTCGTCACCGCACAGGTCGAGTTCGACACCGGCATCGTCGACCGTGACGTGGTCGAGGCAGTGGCACGCGAGGCAGCGGCCGAGATCGACAACGTCGCGCTCCGCGCCGAGCTGCGACGACAGGTCGAGGTGGTCACCGAGTCGCGGGCGCGGCTCGCGACCGCCCAACTCGAGGAGCGCCGACGGATCGAGCGCGACCTTCACGACGGTGCCCAGCAGCGGCTGCTCGCCATCGCCCTCCAGCTTCAGTCGGCGAAGGTCAACGGACAGGAGGACGTCCTGCACGAGGAGATCGAGCGTGCCGTCGCTTCGCTGGGGCTGACGGTCCAGGAGCTTCGTGCCCTGGCTGGCGGACTGCAGCCCGCGGCTCTCGCCGGCGGAGGTCTCCTGGCAGCAGTGGTCGACCTCGCCGACCGCATCCCGCTCACGATCGACTTCGATGTCGTCGATCGCCGATTTCCCGCCGACGTGGAGAGCGGCGCGTGGTTCGTCATCGCAGAGGCCGTCGCGAACGCGGTGAAGCACGCCGACACCCAGGGGATTCGGATTTCCGTGACGGCCGGCGACAGCCGGCTTCGGATTGTCGTCGCCGACTGCGGAGTCGGCCACGCCGACCCGACGGGGCACGGGCTGCAGGGGCTTGCCGACCGAGTGGCGGCGCTCCGCGGCACACTGCGCGTGTCGGGAAATCAGCCGCACGGCACCATCGTCGAGGCGAGGCTGCCATGCGGGTCGTGATCGCCGACGATTCAGCGCTGCTGAGGGAAGGTCTGGCGCGACTGCTCGCCGAGTCGGGAGTCGAGGTTTTGGCGACAGTCGAGGACACCGGGTCGCTCGGATCCGCCGTCGCGCAGCATCGTCCCGATGTCGCGATCGTCGACATCCGAATGCCGCCGACGTACACCCACGAGGGCGCCGAGAAGGCTCTCGAACTGCGCGGAATCTATCCGGATCTCGGGATATTGCTTCTCTCGCAGGCGATCGAGACGCACTTCGCGTCTCGACTGCTCGACAAGCACGCCGAGCGATTCGGCTACCTGCTCAAGGACCGGGTCGTCGACATCGCCATGCTCCGGCAGGCGCTCGAGACGATCGCGGCCGGCGGAACAGTGGTCGACCCCGACATCGTCCGCAGCCTGATGCGCGCGCACGAGCGTCGCAGTCCGGTGTTCGCGCTGTCTGACCGCGAGCGCGAGGTGTTGGACCTGATTGCGCAAGGCCGGTCGAACGCGGCCGTCGCCGAGCGATTGGTGGTGTCGATCAAGACAGTTGAGAGCCACATCGCCAGCATCTTCGGCAAGCTCAACCTGCACGACGAGCCGGACGACCACCGCCGCGTCCTCGCCGTCCTCGCGGCCTTGCGGCATGAGGACGGCGAGGGCGACTGACTCCCTGTCCCGGGTCTTCTAATGCCCCGTGTTCCTAGCCTCGCGTCCTCTCGCGGACGAGCTGGCTCATCGCGCCGGAGATCCGACTGAACGTCGACGACTCCACAGCGATGGCGCCCGACTCCATGCGCAGCAGATCGGCGATGTCGTAGCCGGTCTTGCGGGCGATGTCAGCCAATACGACGCCGGTCTCCTCGCGCTTGCGCCGAAGCGAGGCCGAGTACTCGCTGATGCGCGCCGAGCGCGTCAGGGGTAGAGCGGCGGCGTCGGCGCCGACTGGGGCGGTCATGAGGCTGCTCGGTGGCGCGGCTCGGCCGCCACCGACGGACGGTCGGTGAGCTTGGACGCGGGCGTCCACTCGTCGCCGGGAACGGCGGCGCGATGGCGACCACCAGTCTCGCTGCGTCGGGCGCCCACGGCGTACAGAACGTCGTTGGCGACGTCGCGGGGGCGACTGGCTCGTACGTGCTTCATTGCGAAACCCTCTCGTCGGTGCGTAACGACGGTCGGGTTCGCCTCTGCTCGATCCCGGGCATTTGTGGCGACCAGTTCGCCCGGGATGTCATCGCTCCGTCATGAGGTTTTTCCTGGTGACACGACTGTGCTGTAGCCGTTCGGCCCCCCTCAGGTGTTTGCAGCGGTATCAGCCGAACGGATGATGTCGGCGCCAGCGCAGAGGCGCGGCGTGGTGACGCTACGGAGTCGTCGAGGCCTTCGGCCGGATCCGGTAGTCGAGCACCAGGAAGGGCATCCCGAAGACAGAGAATGCGTGGTCAGCATGCAATTGACCGTCCTCGACGTAGACGTCGAGCCGCTCACAGAAACCGGGCACGGACAGTGCCGTAAGAGCGCTCTGAGCGCTGGACGCGTCGACATAGGTCAAGTAGTGGCCGGGGTGGTCGTCGCCCTCGACGGTGCTCGTCAACACGAGGCCTCCCCCGGGCCGCGCTCGCGGCGCGAGAGTGGCGGTGAAGCTCGCCTGCGGCAGCGGGAAGCCGACGCTGACATAACCCCGATCGCCGTGCCGGTAGGTGGTGTAGATCCCGACATAGATCGGTTCGTCGTTGTCGGCGAACGAGCGGATCCAGCCGCGAACGGAGACAGCGGCGCCGGGTGTCGACGTGATCGTGTCGATGCGGCTGTGGATGCCGCGCTGCGCCTGCCGTTGGTTCATCGGGACGTTGGCCTGGCCGAGCGGTCGCGCGACGGCGGTCCGGTAGAGCAGATAGCCCGGACGAACCCACGCGCGCCACCGCGGCACGATGTCGAGCGAGTAGCGCGTGGTGTGCTCGTAGAAATCTCGGACCCGTTCGTCGACCGCCCCGGGATCGAAGTCCGGCCCCGCGAGCTCATCGATCGACGCGACAATGCCGCCGTCGTGGGCGTCGGCGACATACTCACCGCCGATCGACGCCGCCAACTCCTGGACGTATCCGGTGCCGACGTACGACGACTGCGCCGCGAGCGGGACGACGAAGGGGAGATCGATCGGATCGGCCTGCTCGGCGAGCAGTGTGACCTGTGCGTCGCGGAAGATGAGCGCGGAGGCAACGCGATACGCCAACACCGACGCACTCGCCACGGCTGCGGGCTCCGGTTGGCGGCCGCCGGCCGACATCGCCCATCCGACACCGGCTCCGACCACCGGGCCCATTGCGACCTTCTCCGGCCGAATGCCGAGCGCCCCCGCGACGGCGCCGGCGCCGGCGCCGACTGTGAGCGGCGAGCAGCCGAGCCGCCCGGCCAGCCAGCCGAGCGGCGCGGCGAGGGCGGCGCTGACGGCGATGCGCTGCCAGATCGGAGGGATCTCGCCTGGTCTTTGCTGTGCGCGCGCCAGTCGCTCGGACGCTCCGAGCAGGGCACCGCCAGCCAGGCCCCCGGCGACCGCCGACCCTGCGCCACGGCGCCCGGCGAGGGCGGCGCCGGCGAGCCCGCCCACGATCGCCGCGAAGCCAACGGCCGACGCCGTGGCTCGCAGATCGGACGGATGGCTTTCAGACACGTCAGGAACTTAGCCTGAGGCGGGAGCGTTCGGCCCGAAGGTACAGATGGCGGGCGGCGGCGCCCGCGCCGATCCTGGAGGTTGGGCGATCGTCGAGGCGGGCGGGAGGTGCGGATCGATGCCGGTCTTCACCCGCGCCCGGCTGCGGACGGCGGGCGGGATCGCGCTCACGGCGCTCGCCGTGCTCGTGGTCTGGTTCGCGCTCGTCGCGCCGAACAAGATCACCCACCTGTCCCTCGGCGCGTTTGTGCGGATCCCCCTGGAGGGCGTCCTCATCGGGGCCGCCCTGGTCCTCCTCCCCGCCAAGGCGAGAAAGTTCGCGGCGGGCGGAGTCGGCGCGCTCCTCGGCCTGTTGACCGTGCTCAAACTGCTCGACATGGGGTTCTACGAGGCCCTCGACAGACCATTCGATCCGGTGACCGATCGCGCCTACTTCGGTCCGGCAGTCGGTCTCCTCGACGACTCGGTCGGACACAGGACCGCCGTCGTCGTCGTGACGATCGGGATCGTCGCGGCGGTCGTGATCCCTGTTGCCACCGCGCTGGCCGTCGTGAGGCTGTCGCGACTCGGGGCAGAGCACAAGACCGGCACCCTGCGAGGCGTCGCCGCCGTCGGCGCCGCCTGGGCTTTGCTCGCGGTGTTCGGCGCGCCGCTGGCGTCGAGCAGCGCCGCCGGGCTTGCCTACGACCAGATCGCGGCAGTTCACGACGCCATCGAGCAGCAGGACGTCTTCGCCGAGCGCGCCGCTCACGACGCCTATGCGAACACACCCGGCAATCAATTGCTGACCGGGCTTCGCGGCAAAGACGTGATCGTCGCGTTCGTCGAGAGCTACGGCCAGGTCGCGGTCGAGGACTCGAGCATCTCCCCCGGCGTCGACGCGGTGCTCGACGCAGGGACGGCCTCACTGAGCGCGGCGGGCTTCCACTCCGAGAGCGGATGGCTGACGTCGCCTACGTTCGGCGGCATCAGCTGGCTGGCTCACTCGACATTCCAGTCGGGGCTGTGGGTCGACAATCAGCTGCTCTACAACGAGCTGATGACGAGCGATCGGCTGACGCTCGCCACGGCGTTCAAACGGGCCGGCTGGAGCACGGTCGCGGACGTCCCGTCGAACGAGAAGGACTGGCCCGAGGGAAAGCGGTTCTATGACTACAACCGGATCTACGGCGACGGCGACGTCGGCTATGAGGGACCGTCGTTCAGCTACGCGTCCATGCCGGATCAGTACACGCTAGCCGCGTTTCACCGCCTCGAGCTCGCACGTCCGCACAACCCCCTCTTCGCCGAGATCGACCTGGTGTCGAGCCACACGCCGTGGGCACCGCTGCCGCACCTCATCGGCTGGAACCAGGTCGGCGACGGCGAGGCGTTCAACAGCATGGCCGCCGACGGTGCCGACCCGAATGACGTGTGGCGCAGTGCGGACGGAGTCAAGGAGGCGTACGGCCAGTCGATCGAGTACTCACTCAGCACGCTGATCTCGTTCGTGCAGAAGTACGGCGACAAGAACCTCGTCCTGATCGTGCTCGGCGATCATCAGCCGGCGAAGATCGTGACCGGCGAGGACCCGACCCACAACGTGCCGATCGCAGTTGTCGCCCACGACCCCGCGGTGATGCGGAAGATTGCGAGCTGGGGTTGGGATCCTGGTTTGCGGCCGTCGTCCGACGCGCCGTTGTGGCAGATGGACTCGTTCCGCGACCGCCTCTTCGTCGCGTTCGGTCCCTAGTCGACGCGCCCCGGCGCCGACCCACGGTCAGAAGCGCCGCGTGCTCAAGGTCAGCCGCTGCCTCGCGTCGTCCTGGCTGACGAGATAGACCACCAGCTCGGTGGTCAGGACCGCATCGACCTGTTTCCCCGCCGGCGCCGCGACCCGTGGTCGCTGCGGACGGCCCATCGGCCACACGGCGACAGCGCCTGAGTGCGTCGGCGAACCCATGAACGCGTCGCCGCGAGAGTCGACGTCGACCACCGTGAGG
>DATIOH010000248.1:0-5988 GCA_035473375.1 Nocardioidaceae bacterium
CGGGCGGCGATCGCGAGGCTCGCGCCGTGGTGGACGATCGGCGCAGAGTCGACCGTCATGACCCACAGGGTGCGCCGCATCGCGATGTTGCGGACCAGCGACCGGTGGTCGTAGAGCTCGCGGGCGACGTCGTCGATCGCGGCGCTCGGACACCTGGCGAGGATCGAGAGATAGACCGTCGCGGGATCCGTCGCGTGCTGGACGACCATCGTCGACACCGCCGAGCAGACGTCGGGGGCTGCCGTGTGGGGTGTGAGTGCATGCCGCGTGACCAGCCGCCGTCGACGCTCGTCCACACCCATCGACAGCATCGCCCGAGCGTCGCACATCGCACCGACAGACCGAGACGCCCCAAAGTGGAGCCACTTTGGGTCGGCGTCCCCAAACTGGAGCCACTTTGCGGTCCCCAAGTTGAACCGGGCGTCCCCAAACTGGAGCCACTTTGGGTTGGCGTCCCCAAACTGGAGCCACTTTGCGTCGCCGGGGTCCCAAACTGGAGCCACTTTGGGTTGGCGTCCCCAAACTGGAGCCACTTTGGGTTGGCGTCCCCAAACTGGAGCCACTTTGGGAAGCGCCTAGGTGTACTCGGCGACGAAGCGTCGCGGCAGCTCTCCTCGACGGCGCCCGAGCACCGCCCAACATTGATTGCCTAAGCCGTACGACGGCGAAGCGTCGCGGCGCTCTCCCCGACGGTGCCTGGGCGCCGCCACTCCCAGTCCGCTAAGCAGTACGGCGGCGAAGCGTCGCGGCGCCTAACCCCAACAACGCCACCACGAATCCCACGATCACCGCGAGATCGATCCAGAAGTCGGCTGTCAGCGACGCCGAGTTCTGCACCTGCTGCATCGCGTCGACGGCATAGCTCAGCGGCAGGATGGCCGAGACGGCATGCAGGACCCCTGGCAGCGCGTCGCGCGAGACGAACAGGCCGCACAGCAGCACCTGCGGCAGCACGAGCGCCGGCATGAACTGGACGGCCTGGAACTCCGTCTCGGCGAACGCCGACACGAACAGGCCGAGCACCGTGCCGAGCACCGCGTCGATCACGGCGACCAGGCCAAGCGCCCAGATCGGACCTGCGAGATTGAGTCCGAGCAGTCCCACCGTGAGGCCCACCGCGAGCAACGCCTGCACCAGTGCCACGAGCCCGAACGCGAGCGCGTACCCGACAAGCAGGTCGATCTTGCCCATCGGCATCGACAAGAGCCGCTCGAGCGTGCCCGACGAGCGTTCGCGGAGGGTGGTCACGGACGTCACGAGGAACATCACGGTGAAGGGAAACATCGCCAGCAGCGGTGGCCCGAGCGCGTCGAAGGTCGCCTCGTCACCGTCGTACATCCACCACAGCAGGGCCATCAACACGCATGGGACGACGAGGAGGAGTGCGATCGTTCGCGGATCGCGTCGGAGCTGAAGCAGTACTCGCCGCGCCACGGCGACGGTGATCGCGACGCTCATGCCGCTGCGTCGTCGTCGACGAGGGTCAGGAAGGCGCTCTCGATGTCGGCGGTGTTGGTCCGCCGCATCAGGGCATCGGGCTCGTCGTCGGCGATCAACCGTCCGTCGCGCATCAGGAGGAGGCGGTCGCAGTGCATCGCCTCATCCATCACATGGCTCGACACGATGAGCGTCGCTCCGGCGTCGGCGAGCTCGCGAAAGGTCCCCCACAGCTGCTTGCGCAGCACCGGGTCGAGGCCGACTGTCGGCTCGTCGAGCACCATGATCTCCGGCTTCGCCAGCAGCGCGACCGCGAGCGACACCCGCGACCGTTGGCCGCCGGAGAGCCGACCGGTCAGCGCCTGTTCGGACTCGGTCATCCCGACCGTTTCGAGCGCGTCGTCGACGGCATGGCCGGCGAGCCCGAGCACAGCGGCGAAGAACTCGAGGTTCTCGCGCACGGAGAGATCGCTGTAAACACTCGGCGCCTGGGTCTGATACGCCACCCGCCGACGCAGGCTTGCGCTGCCCGCTGCCTCCTCCAGCACGGTCACCAAGCCGCCCGCGATCACCTGAACACCGACGATGGCCCGCAGCAGGGTCGTCTTTCCACATCCCGACGGTCCGAGCAATCCCGTGATCTGACCGCTTGGGATCGCCGCATCGAGGTCGGGGATCACCTCACGACCGCCGCGGACGACACGGAGGCCTGATATCTGCACGCTCATCATCACCATCGACCTGTCGTCATGCGGTGAAATTTAGTCTGCTCTCGTCCTGGCACGGGCAGGACGACGGCGGGCTAGCGACCGGCCGTCGACCTCCGGGCACGAGCCGGGCGGAACGCGGGCTCGGGAGCAGCGAGCCAGAGGCGGGCGAATGCCAGCGACTCCTCGAGGTCTCGTCGCCGATCAGCCCGACTGGCCGCACGCCGAGTGTTGATCTCGAGGACGACCCCGCCCTCGAAGCCCTGAGCAGCGAGTCGCTCAAGCACCTCGCCGCACGGCTGGTTGCCGCGGCCGGGCACCAGATGCTCGTCGCGCGCGGAGCCAGACGCGTCGGTCAAATGGAGGTGCCGAAGTCGTTCACCCAGCTGCTCCATCATCTCGAGCGGATCGAGACCCGCGACCGCGCAGTGCGAGAGGTCCATGGTGACGTTCGCATAGTCGTGCTCGACCGGGTTCCATCCAGGCTGATATGCCTGGAGCTCGCGGCGGGTCGCGCGCCACGGATACATGTTCTCGACGGCGACCGCGATGCCCGAGCGCTGCTCGAGCTCGCGGACTCCCTCGACGAAGCTCTTCGCGTAGTCGCGTTGCCAGCGAAACGGCGGATGGACGACGACGGTGTCGCCACCGAGCGACGCCGCCATCTCCACACTGCGCTCGAGCTTGATCCGCGGATCGCTCCCCCAGACCCGCTGGGTGATCAGCAGACACGGCGCGTGGACCGCACAGACCGGGATGCCGTGATACGCGACGAGCTGGCGGAGCGCTTCGGTGTCTTGGCTCACCGGGTCGAGCCCCACCATCACCTCGACCGCGTCGTAGCCGATGGCGACAGCGAGCTCGAAGGCGGTGGCGGTCGACTCGGGATAGACCGAGGCAGTCGAGAGCGCGACCCGGGCGGGCGGAACGCGCACCGGGCTCGGCTCACTCGACGGGTCGGTCACACGTCAACTCTAGGACGGGGGTCGTCAGCGGTCCGCGGCGATCACAGAGCGTCGAGTCGCTGGAGGATGACGCCCTCGCGGAGGGCCCACGGGCAGATCTCGAGGCTGTCGATCCCCAGCAGGTCCATGGCCGCCTCGGCGACGATGCCACCGGCGACGAGCTGATGGGCCCGGGATGCCGAGATCCCGGGCAGGCTCGCTCGCTCGTCGGACGACATGGCGGCGACCTTCGGAAGCCAGTGCTTCAGGTCAGCGAGCTTCAGCTGGCGTCGCACGAACGGACCGTCGCCGGATGGAGCGGCGCCGCACATTCGCGCGAGCGAGCGGAACGTCTTCGAGGTCGCGACGGCATGGTCGCCGACGCCGAGCCGGAGCAAGGCGCCAGCTTCGCGAGCGATCTCCGTGCGAACGTGCTTGCGGACGGCGCGGTACTGGTCGTCGGTCGGCACGTCGTCGGGGAACCAGTTGCGGGTCAGCCGGCCCGCGCCCAGCTCGTACGACACCGCGACGTCGGGACGCTCGTCGCTGCCGGCGGCGATCTCGAGCGAGCCGCCGCCGATATCGAACACGGCGAGGCGGCCGGAGGACCAGCCGAACCACCGACGCACGGCGAGGAAGGTCAGCCGAGCCTCGTCTTCGCCCGACAAGATCTCGAGCTCGACGTTGGTCTGCAGGAGCACCAGCGCGACGACCTCGTCGGCATTGCTGGCCTCGCGGATGGCCGACGTCGCGAAGCCGAGCACCGACTCGCAGCCTTGGTCCTCGGCCTCGACGAGCGCTCCCCTGATGAAGTCGACGAGCGAGTTGATGCCGTGGTCGGAGAGCGCGCCCTTATTCGTGATGTGCTCGGCGAGCCGCAGATTCGACTTCAACGACGACGCGGGAAGCGGCGCAGCGCCGCGGTGAGCGTCGACCACCAAGAGGTGCCCGGTGTTGGATCCGATGTCGAGCACGGCCTGCCGCATACGACCAGGCTAGTCGGCGGCCCGCCACGACAGCACTCGATGCGCCGGACCGGCGGCGATCGCCGTGCGCGCCGACAGGCCGACGCGACCGTGCGCTGCGGCACGCGGCATAGGGTGGGCGGGTGCCTGAGGTCATGCTCGACTTTCCTCGCGCCTGGGTCGAATTCGTCGATCCCAGCGACGAGACGCAGCGATACAAGTGCGACCTGACGTGGCTGGTGTCGCGTTGGCAGTGCATCTTCGGCGCCGGGTGCAAGGGCATCTACGCCGACCGCCCCGACGACGGCTGCTGCACCCTCGGTGCGCACTTCTCCGACAAGGCCGACGAGAAGCGGGTCCGCCAGTTCGTCAAGCTCCTCGGCCCTGACGACTGGCAGTTCTACGACGTCGGCCACCGCAAGAACAACTGGATCGAGGTCGACGACGACGGCGATCGCAAGACCGCTGTCCACGACGGTGCCTGCGTTTTCTTGAACCGGCCAGGCTTCGAGGCGGGCCAGGGCTGCGCGCTTCATGCCTGGGCGCTGCGCAACGGCCGTCATCCGCTCGAGACCAAGCCGAATGTGTGCTGGCAGCTGCCGATCCGCCGACTCTTCCGCGACGTCGAGGTGAGCGACAAGACCTCGTACACCGAGGTCACGATCACGGAGTACGACCGCCGCGGTTGGGGTGAGGGCGGCCACGATCTCGACTGGTACTGCTCGGGCAACACCGAGGCGCACACCGCCGCCGAACCCGTCTACGAGTCATACCGCGGCGAGCTCGTCGAGCTGATGGGCCAGGCGGCGTACGACGTCATGCGCGACCACTGCGTCGAGTACGAAGCCAGCCGATCTCAGCTCACCCTGCATCCCGCCGAACGAGCCTGACGCCCGCCGGCACCGCGACTCGGCCGGCGACCCCGCCGCCGCTCGCCGACCACGCTGTGGACACAATGTCGTGATGCACCTCGACCACGTCTCGTTCGCAGCGGGCCCGGACGGCATGGTCGCGACCGCCGAGCGCCTATCCGACTTGCTCGGCGAGAAGTTCCACGACGGAGGCGTCCACCCGCGCTTCGGCACGAGCAACATGATCCTTCCCCTGACCGACGGCCAGTACCTCGAAGTAGTCGAGGTACTCGACCACCCCGCGTCCGACAAGGCGCCGTTCGGCCAGGCTGTGCGGGCGCGATCGCAGTCGGGTGGCGGCTGGCTCGCCTGGGTGGTCGCCGTCGACGACATCGCGCCGTACGAGCAGCGCCTCGACCGACCCTCGGTCGCCGGAAACCGACACCGACCCGACGGCGTCGAGCTCCGCTGGCGCCAGGTCGGCGTCAAGGGCCTGCAGGCCGACCCTCAACTGCCGTTCTTCGTCGAGTGGGAGAGCGGGCCAGAGCTACACCCGTCGCGCGAGACCACCGGCATCGTCACGCTATCGCGCCTTGAGATCGCCGGTGACCCGCAGCGGGTCGCCGACTGGCTCGACGCACCGGCGAGCAAGCCGCTGGCCGGCGTCGACGTCGAGTGGGTCGCTCCCAATGGCACGCCCGGCATCATCGCCGCAAGCTTCGCGACACCAGACGGCGTCGTCAGGATCTGAGCGAGCGTCGACACCCGATGCCGCGGATCGCCCAGGGCGCGGTACCGAGCCCGAACATCTGGAACCACCCACAGATCTACGAGGTCGAGAATCGCGCGGTCGACCCGGACGGCGTCATCGAGGCTGTCCTCCAGGCTGCGCGACCCTGGGCGGGCGCGACGATCCTCGATATCGGCTGCGGGACCGGTTTCCATCTTCCCCGCTTCGGGACCTCGGCGGCGCAGGTCATCGGCGTCGAGCCACACCTCGACCTCGTTCGATGGGCCCGCCTGCGCTGCCGGGGGATGCCGACCGTCTCCATCGAGCAAGGCTCGGCTCAGCTGCTTCCGATTC
>DATIOH010000249.1:0-7121 GCA_035473375.1 Nocardioidaceae bacterium
GCGTCCGGAAAGGTCCCGCAGATCTCGATCGTCCTCGGCCCTGCCGCGGGCGGGGCCGCCTACGGTCCGGCCCTGACCGATGTGGTCATCCTCGGACCCGAGGGTCGCATCTTCGTGACCGGGCCCGATGTCGTCCGCTCGGTGACGGGCGAAGACGTCGACATGCTGCGCCTCGGCGGACCCGGGCCGCACGGCCGGCGGTCGGGCGTCGTTCACGTGCTCGCCGACTCCGAGTCGCACGCTCTCGGCGAGGGCCGGCGACTTGTGGCGCTGTTGGGTCGTCAGGGCACCGTCGACACGGCGGCCGTCGCCGACGTCGACCTCGCGAACGACCTTCCCGAGTCGAAGAAGCGCGCCTACGACGTGCACCCATTGGTCGACTCGCTCCTCGACCCGGGATCGACGCTCGAGCTCCACCAGCGGTGGGCTCCCAACATCGTCACCGCACTCGGACGCTTCGGCGGCCGGACGGTCGGCGTCATTGCGAACAACCCGCTACGGCTCGGGGGGTGCCTCGACTCGCCCTCCGCCGAGAAGGCGGCGCGGTTCGTGCGCATGTGCGACGCGTTCGGCATTCCTCTGGTCGTCACCGTCGACGTTCCGGGATATCTGCCCGGTGTCGGTCAGGAGTGGGACGGGGTGGTGCGACGCGGCGCCAAGCTGCTGCACGCGTTCTCCGAGGCAACGGTCCCGCGGGTGACGCTCGTGACGCGCAAGGCCTACGGCGGCGCCTACATCGCGATGAACGCCCGCGCCCTTGGCGCGACTCGGGTCTTCGCCTGGCCCGGCGCGGAGATCGCCGTGATGGGGCCGGTCGCCGCCATCAGGATCCTGCACCGGCGCAAGCTCGCCGAGGTCCCGGCCGATGTCCGCACCCAGGTCGAGCTCGAACTCGCCGCCGAGCACGAGAAGATCGCCGGCGGCGTCGAGCGGGCCATGGAGATCGGCGTCGTCGACGAGATCGTCGAGCCGGCGGTCACTCGCTCCGCACTCGCCCGGGTGCTCGCCGAGGCCGACACCGGTCAACGCGGTCAGCACGGCAACATCCCGCTCTGACACATCCCGCTCTGAGACATCCCGCACCAAGATCCGACGGCCAGCACGCCATAGCGTGCTGGCCGTCGGGTGTTGGTGCGACTGAGAACGACCCCCGGGACGCTCTCAGACGACGTGGTGCAGCCAGCGGACAGGAGCGCCCTCGCCGGCGTGCCGGAACGGCTCGAGGACGGCGTCCCATGCCCGTCCGAGCAGTCGGTCAATCTCGAGCTCCAGCGTGGTCTCGCCGCACGCCGCTTTGACGACGGCGGCCTTCAGCCGGTCCTCGGGGATCATGATGTCGCCGTGCAGGCCGGTCACCGCGTGATAGACCCCCAGTTCGGGGGTGAACGAGAAGCGCGCCCCCTCCGTCATCGACGAGGGGTCTTCGGTGACTTCGAAGAGCAGGTGCTCCCATCCGCGCAGCGCCGAGGCGATCTTGGCTCCGGTGCCGGCGGGGCCGGTCCACGACAGCTCGGCGCGATACGCGCCCACCCGGGCTGGCTGCGGCGTCCACGAGAGGTCGGTGGGAACGCCAAGCACGCCGCCGACCGCCCACTCAATGTGTGGGCAGAGCGCCGACGGCGACGAGTGGACGTACAGGACGCCACGCGCAGCCACGCCGGTGGGCGTGGTTTGGCTCTGTGTGCTGGTGTTCACCGCTCCTCCTGAAGGGCTCGAGCTTCGCCTTCCCCAGCGGGCTGCGAGCAACATCGGAACGAGAACACCGTCTGTCACGGCTGTGACTGCGACACATTCTGCCTCATCGACAACACCAGCACCAGCAGCGACGGCAAGCCGGCATTGTCGCGTCTCCTGCGGACGGCCGTGTCAGGCTGTGTTCATGGACGACGACCATCGCAGGTCCGCGCTCCCCTGGCCGGATCCCACGCGCTCCGGGCCCGGGCGCTGGACGGTGCTGGTGTCGTGGGCGCTGATCGTCGTGCTGGCTGCGACAGCACTCGTCGTTGTCCTGGTGAGTATGTAACAAGCCATACATGGATGTATTGCGAATGACATACATCGCCCGTAGTCTGGGGTGATGCGTCGACCATTCCCGTTCGAGTCACCGATCGCCCGCGACGACCTGATCGACCGACGCGACGAGCTGCACCAGCTGCATCTGGCAGCCGTCGACGGCGCTCACGTGCGCCTCGCCGGGCCGCGGCGCTACGGCAAGACGTCGCTGCTCCTGGCACACGAGGGAAATCTGACCCGGACCGGTTGGCACGCCGTCCATGTCGACTTCTACGGCGTCACGTCGCTCATCGAGGTGTGTGCGCGAATCGCACACGCCTACGGCAAGCTCCCCGACAACCGCATCAGGGCGCACCTCGAGTCGCTCGGCGCGCGGCTCGGTCTGTCGCTCACGACCTCAGGCATCGGCATGTCGCTGGGGCCGAAGCCTCAGCAGCCATCGCAGGACGTCACGCTGGCGACTGCCTCTGAGCTGCTCGACCTCCCGCTCCGACTCTATGAGCGCGACCGCCAGCCGACGCTCGTTGTCTTCGACGAGTTCCAGGACCTGCTCACTGCGGGCTCCACCCTTGACGGACTGCTCCGTTCGCACGTGCAGTACCACGGGGAGGCCGCGACCTATGTCTATGCGGGATCGCGGCCGTCGCTCATGCGGCGCCTCTTCACCGATCGCGAGCGCCCGCTCTACGGGCAAGCCGAGCCGCTCGAGCTCGCGCCGCTGCCGATCGACGAGGTGCTGACCGAGCTGCGCGAGCGGTTCGATCAGATCGGCGAGGATCCTGGCGAGGCGCTGGCCCCGTTGGTCGCGGCCGCCGGCGGCCATCCGCAGCGAACGATGCTGCTGGCGCACCTGCTGCACCGCGAGCTGTCGCTGCGCGCGAACGGGTCGACCAGCCTTCCCGACGACTCGGCCGGGGTCGAGGGCGTCGCGCTCGCCGACGCGATCGTCTCGCGGGCGCTCACCCAGACGTCCGAGGGTCATCAGGCGACCTGGGACGGCCTGAGCTCCGGCAAGAAGGCGGTGCTCGCTGCCCTCGCAGACGGCATTCGTCCGACCGGCTCGCGGGCAACGGAGCGCGCCGGCTTGTCGCGCGCGACCCTGCAGTCCGCCCTTCGCGAGCTCGGCCGCGACGGGCAGCATGTGAGTCGCGCCGCCGCCGGCAGCATCGGCGGAGGCGACTGGCATTTCATCGACCCGCTGTTTGAGCGCTGGGTGGCGATGCGCGGTCAGCTCCAGCGCGGCTAGTCCCGCCGCTCCACCTGAAGCTGGTTCTCGGTGGTCTCGAATCCGACGCTGCGGTAGATGCGGATGGCGAGATAGGTCGGGTCGGCGACCATCACGAGCGTCTGCGCGTCGAGATGCTCGAAGCCGTACTGGCTGACGTGGTGGACGAGGGTGCCCGCGAGTCCCCGGCCGCGAGCGTCGGGATGTGTCTCGACCGACTGGAAGCGCGCGAGGCCGGGGCTGGCACGGAACAGGCCCATCGACGATTGCAGCCGTCCGTCGACGAAGGCGCCGAACCAGGCCCCATGTCCGGCTGCCACGAGCCCGCGGCTGGTGGCGGCTTTCGCAGTTGAGAAGACCCGGTGCCCCGCCTCGTCCTGGTCGTCGTCGCGGCATGCGACATGCAGCTCGACTTGCTGCGCCCAGTCTTCGTCGGTCTCGAGCGTTCGGTACTCGGCATCGCGATTCGGTCGCGCGGGCTCGTGCACTCGTTGAGCCGTCATCACGCTCGCCACCTCTGTGTTGAGGCCCGAGTCGGCGAAGCCCACGAGGTCGTCAAGGGAGCCGTCGACTCCGTCGAAGCCGAGCGCGAGGTGCTTCGCCTCGGGGAACTCACGCGCGAAGACGTCGGTGTACCGGCTGACGTCATCGTCCGGACCCGGCGGGCCCGGGTAGAGGACGAAGTTGCCCCACCAGAACGTCGGGTTGTGCGGCGTGCGGACGACGAGGCAGTCGGGTCGTTGCTCGACGACGCTGTCGCCAAGCTCCAGGAGGGCCAGGTCAGTGCGGTAGCCGAGGGACGTGATCTGCACGGCCCGACCCTAGGGCAGACCCAGGCGGATGAGCGCGGCATTTCTTTCTCGCCTCACTCGCAAGCCCTCAATAGGCGGCGTGGAGCCGGACCCGCCGGTGGTGCGGCGTCTCCAACTCGTCTGCGACGGCGAGCGCGTAATCGTCGAGGCTGATCGCGTCGCCGATCGCGCTGTCGAGGCCGAGCCGATATCGACCCATGCGCGGGCCGTCGGTCATTGACGGCGCCGGCGCGAAGTAGAGCCAGTCGACCAACCCGCCGGCGTCGCGGAGCGCCTGAAGCACGTCGAGGTGCACGAGTGCCTCGGGCCGCAGATCGGCCGGATACGCCACTGTGTCGAGCAGCCGCAAACCCGGCGCTACCTCGAGGCCTCCCCCTTGTCCGACGACGACGAGACGTCGAGTGCCGACATTGGCGGCGAGCGTCTCGATGGCCTGGACGAACGTCTGCGGCCGCCCACCGGTGCGGCTGGGACCCATCGCCGACACGACGACGTCGTGCTCGGAGGCGACCTTAGCGACGTCGTCGCCGTCGGCTGCGTCCCCGATCCGGGGCCGGGCGTGGTCGGGGATGTCGCCGCTGAGTGTGCGGCTGATTGAGGTGACCCAATGGTCACGCGTCAGCGCCTCCGCGACTATGCGTGACCCGACGCGTCCCGGCCCTCCGTACACGGCGATCCGCATGGTCGGCCCCTCTCTGCCGCGGCTGCGGCGGATGTCCGCAGGATAGCCAGCGGCGGGGCTCGTCATCGCGCCTTGTTCAATGGACTCAGTTGAATGGACTCGGTTGAATGGAGCCATTCCGAGGAGGGCGGTGCGATGACTCTCGAGCAACCAGACCCCGACGTCGACGAGCCGGCCGACGCCCAGGACATCGATGACGAGGCGACGGCCGCGAAGTCGAATGCGGGCCAGCGTTTCGAGCAGCAGACGCTCTGGGTCGATGCGCAAATCCGGATGGCGATGCGGCGCGGCGAGTTCGACAACCTGCCGGGCGCCGGCAAGCCGATCAAGGACATCGGCGACACCCATGACCCCGAGTGGTTGGTCAAGAGGTTGGTCGAGCGCGAGAAGCTGAGCGGCCTCGGCCCGCCGGCCATCTTGCTGCGCAAGGAGGACGCAGCGCTCGACGATCGGCTCGACCAAGTGTCTGCCGAGCCTGAGGTGCGGCGGATCCTTGAGGACTTCAACGCGCGGGTGGTGAACGCGCGCCGCCAACTTCTCGGCGGCCCGCCCGTCGTGACGCCGACGCGTGACATCGAGGCAGAGGTCGAGGCGTGGAAGGCGCGCCGCGAGGAACGGCGTCGCCGACGGCGAGCGACGCCGCCGACACCGGAGCCCGACCCCCCGCGGCGGCGCAGCCGCTGGTGGCGGCGTACGCGCTGATCCAGGAGCGCCGTCGATCAACGGTCCGAGCAGATGTCGATCCTCGCCAGTGGGCAAGTCCGAGGAGCCGTGGGCATCGCCTCGGCAGCAATCCTCGCCCTCGCCGTGATTCCGGGCGCAGGCGTCGCAAGTGCCCAGTCGCCGAGCGTCGCCAGGCACCGGCCCTGAGGTCAGTGAAATAAGTAGCCGATGTGAGGGCGTTGAAGAACGGCGGTCTTCGACCGGATGCCCTGTCCCTGTGCCCGCCGAGCCTGGCGCTGTCATGCTGCCCAGATGGTCAACTTCAGTGGGTACGCCGATGTCAACGGGCTTCAGATGTACTACGACATGCAGGGGGACGGCGCGCCCTTGGTCCAGCTGCACGGCGGCACCTGCACGAATGACCAGTTGGAAGTCGAGTTCTTCGCAGAGACGTTTCAGGTGATCGCACCGGAGCAGATGGGTCACGGGCGCACTCGTGACGACATCAGCCGCCCGTTCCACTACCACGACATGGCCGAGGACACGGTCGCGCTGCTGCGCCATCTGCAGATCGAGAGTGCCCTGGTCCTCGGGTTCAGCGACGGCGGCGTCGTCGGCCTCGACATGGCTATCAATCACCCCGATGTGGTTTCGAGGCTGGTCGTGACGGGTGCGAACTTCAGCAAGGATGCCTGCACAGCAGGCGGCTGGGAGTTCATCATGACCGTCAATCCCGACGACTGGCCACAACAGGAGCACGACGAGTACAACCGGCTGTCCCCTGACGGGCCGAGCCACTGGCCGGTCGTCCTCGACCGGCTGCGTCGCATGTGGCTCCTTGAGCCGAACATCACGGCCGACCAATTAGGACGCATCAAGACACCCACACTGGTGATCGCCGGTGACCGAGACTTCATCCAGATCGAACACACGGCTGCGTTGTTCAGGGCCATTCCGGATGCGCAGCTGTGCGTGCTACCCGGCACCGGCCACGGGGCAATGCCCTTGGAGACCATCCGGACCTTCCTGCTCGGATCAGAGGTGAGCGAGAACTGAAGCGGCGGCCCGCGTCGGGCACCACCATGCGAACTGCCACGCGTGAGCAGAATTGAGCTTGTGCATGAACGTCCTCGTCTGCCGCTGCCCGCGCTCGCGGTGATTCCCCGGTACGGAGCAGCTCTTAATCGCTCACGGTGTCGCCGTGCCGGTGCGTTACTTTCCACTCCCCGTTCTCGCGGCGGTAGACCTGGGTGGCTCGCAAGGTGTAGCTGCGCGGTACACCGTCGACCGAGGCCGAGGTGTGCTCGAAACCGGCGGTATAAGCCAGGTCACCGGCCACGTCGTATGCCAGCAGTTCAAACGTGTACGACGTGCAGTCGGAGAACGTCTGCGACAAGGCAGTGAAGAGCTCGTCCACTTCCTCGTGTCCGTGGGCGTTGCGCCATGCACCCAAGACACTCACGGGGTCGTTGCGGGACCAGAGCGCCCTGCGCGGGGCAGCGTCGCCGTTGTGGAGCGCGAGTTCCGCCTCGTACAGCGCTGTCTTGACCCAGGCCAAGAACTCCTCGCGGTCGTCCACGCTCACAGGATGCTCCTGACCGCTTGGTCTTGGAAGGGCCAGGAGCGAACCGGATGACGGCACGGTCACCGCATTCGCCACGCGTCCGCACGCGGTGTCCAGCCGGTGCCGTTCAGCGCTTGCCTGCTCCTGCCAAGCGCCCTTCAC
>DATIOH010000250.1:0-4770 GCA_035473375.1 Nocardioidaceae bacterium
CGGACGCCTGGGCAGTTCTCGAGCGCGGCATCGACGGCCGGCTTCAGCGCCGAGACAGCCCCGCGGCGGTATCCGCCGTCGGACGTGATGACGACTCTGGCGTCGCAGTCGAGGATGCGGTCCTGAAGCGCCTGGCTCGAGAATCCGCCGAACACCACGGTGTGGGGCGCGCCGATCCGGGCGCAGGCGAGCATGGCCACGACGGTCTCGGGGATCATCGGCATGTAGATCGCGATGCGGTCTCCGGCACGCACGCCGAGGTCGGTCAGCGCGTTGGCGGCCCGACTGACCTCGGCCAGCAGGTCGGCGTACGTCAGCGACCTGGTGTCGCCGGGCTCGCCCTCCCAGTGGAATGCGACCTTGTCGCCGCGGCCGGCCTCGACGTGCCGGTCGAGGCAGTTGTACGACGCGTTGAGCTTGCCGCCGACAAACCACTTCGCGAACGGCGCGTTGCTCCAGTCGAGGACCTCGGAGAACGGCTCGGCCCAGTCGATCCGCTCGGCCTGCCTCGCCCACCACTTCAGCCGATCGGCGTTCGCCTCGTCGTACGCGTCAGCCTTCAGGTTCGCTGCCGCCGCGAGGTCGGCCGGCGGCTCGAACGTGCGGTTCTCGTGCAACAGGTTCGAGAGTGTCGGTTCGGTCATCACGTCTCCCCTCAGCCGCGGACAGGGATGGTCGCTACGAGCGAGCCGCCCCAGCCGCTGCGGCCTGCGGATGTAGGTCAGCGAAGGGCTGTCGGCACAACGGTCCGGCCGAACGGGAGGTTCGCGACCGGCAAACGATGAGTACCAGGCTGCCATGGCGCGGGCAACCCGACGCACCCGCCTCGGTCCGTCCAACCACTCGCCGCTCGGGTGGCCATTGCGGTCGTCAGTGCTTGTTGGCCGATCGCGGGCAACAGTGAGGTGAGCTCAGAAGCGGCGCGGGGCCTCGTCGACGTGCGCCAGCGGCACGTTGATGTGCCGGGTCTGATAAGTCTCACGGTCGATCACCTCGAGGCCGACGACCCGCCAGGCGGGGAGTTCGGCGCTGTCGCGGTGCTCGTTCCACATTCGGAGCGCGAGCGAGGCGGCGTCGATCATCTGCTCGCCCTCTTCCCAGTACGCGATCTCGGCACGGTCTTCGTCGTAGCGCAGCGAGTGGATGAACGGCCGCTCGCGCTGCAGGCGTCGCAATGCCGCGTGCAGCGATGACAGTGGCCATGGTTCGCCGCCAACGGTCACCGTGACGTGCCACAACCGTGAGGAGTCGAGCACCTAGGGTCCTGTCTGGAGATTCGAGCCGAGAACAGAAGCCAGTGTGCTGTATCGGAACGAGCCGCATACACAGAATTCGGCAAGTCGCGGCAACCGGGGCCGAAGGGGCACTGCCGGTCACGGCGGGTGCGGATCTGGGTGACCTCAGGTCGTCACGCCGACCAACGGAGCCAACGCAGACCGGACCAAACCGGTCAGCGCGACGAGGCCGACGGTGACGATTCGGATGGCGATCGGACGAGGACGAGATCGTCGCGATGCACGAGCTCGCGCTCATATCCGTCGCCCAGCTCGGCGGCGATGTCGCGGGTCGACCGCCCAAGCAGCGCCGGAATCTCGGCGGCGTCGTAGTTGACGAGCCCGCGAGCGATCACACTGCCCTCTTCCGACACGAGATCGACCGGCTCGCCCGCCTCGAACGACCCGGAGACCCCGGTGACGCCCGCTGGCAGCAGCGAGGTGCCGCGCATCGTGACAGCGCGTACTGCGCCATCGTCGAGGACCAACTGACCTTTCGGCTCAGTCGCGTGCGCGAGCCAGAGTTGGCGGGTCGAGCGGCGTCGACCGGTCGGCGCGAACCAGGTGCCGACGTCGGCGCCCTCGAGCACGGCCGCGACCTGGTCGGCGTGTGCGACGACGGCGGGGATGCCGGCGCCGGTCGCGATCCTCGCCGCGTCGAGCTTCGACGCCATGCCTCCAGAGCCGAGCACTCCGCCGCGGCCGGCTCGAACGCCCGCGAGGTCGGCGTCCTCGCGCACCACCGCGACCCGGCTGGCTCCCGCGCGCCGCGGGTCGCGGTCGTAGACGCCGTCGACGTCAGACAACAGTGCGAGGGCATCGGCATGGACGAGGTGCGCCACGAGCGCAGCCAACCGGTCGTTGTCGCCGAACCGGATCTCGGTCGTCGCCACCGTGTCGTTCTCGTTGACGATCGGCACCACACCGAGCTCGAGAAGCTTTGCAAACGTGCGATAGGCGTTGCGGTAGTGGCCGCGTCGCGTGACGTCGTCGACGGTCAACAGCACCTGGCCGACCCGCAGACCGTGCCGAGCGAAGGCGTCGGTGTATCGGTGCATGAGGAGTCCCTGGCCGACGCTGGCCGCCGCCTGCTGACGAGCGAGGTCGCGCGGCCGCGCCGACAGCCCCAGCGGCGCGAGCCCAGCCGCGATGGCGCCCGACGAGACGAGGACAATCTCGAGCTTTCGCGCCCGAGCACCCGCAAGGGTGTCGACGAGCGCGTTGACGCGGGTCTCGTCGATCCCTCCGGCCGTCGACGTCAGCGACGACGATCCGACTTTGACGACGACGCGGCGGGCAGACGCCATGACCCCACGGCCGAAGACGTCTGCGTCGTTCATCGACCCTCGAGCCGGAGGTCTTGGCCGCGGCGGCCGAGCATTGTCTCGGCGCCCGCCTGGACAGTCGGGTCGAACTCGAAGACCACGGCGTCGTCGTCGCCGCCGATCATCACGTCGTCGCCGACCTGCGCGCCGAGCTGGAGCAGTCGGTCTTCGACGCCGAGCCGGTTGAGGCGGTCGGCGAGGTAGCCGACTGCCTCGTCGTTTCCGAAGTCGGTCTGCCGCACCCAACGCTCAGGCTTCTCACCGCGCACTCGCCAGCCGCCGTCGACCTGCTCGACCGCGAACTCCACGGGAGCGCTGCCAGTCGGTCGGAGGACGATGCGCTGGGGCGGGACGTCGGGCATCTCCTCGCGCGTCGCCTGGACGAGCTCGGCCAGGGCGTACGTCAGCTCGCGAAGGCCCTCATGCGTCGCCGCCGACACCTCGAACACGGCAAGTCCCCGAGCCTCGAGGTCGGGCCGCACCATCTCGGCGAGCTCGCGCGCCTCGGGCACGTCGACCTTGTTGAGCGCGACAAGGCGTGGCCGGTCGTCGAGTCCGCCGTGGGCTGCCAGCTCGGCCTCGATGACGTTGAGGTCGGAGAGCGGGTCGCGGCCAGGCTCGGCGGTCGCGCAGTCGATGACGTGCAGCAGCGCTGCGCACCGCTCGATGTGGCGGAGGAAGGCGTGGCCGAGGCCGCGTCCGTCACTCGCACCCTCGATCAGCCCGGGGACGTCAGCAACCGTGAAGGTCGCCTCACCGGCGGTCACCACGCCGAGGTTGGGCACCAGGGTCGTGAACGGATAGTCCGCGATCTTCGGGCGGGCGCGCGAGACAGAGGCGATCAGGCTGGACTTGCCGGCGCTGGGAAAGCCGACCAGGCCGACGTCGGCGACCACCTTCAGCTCGAGGACGACCCTTCGCTCGACCCCGGTCTCGCCGAGGAGCGCGAATCCCGGCGCCTTGCGCGACTTCGAGGCCAAGGCGGCGTTGCCGAGCCCGCCCCTGCCGCCGGGCGCGATGACCAGCTCGGTGCCGGCGCCGACGAGGTCTGCGAGCACCTCGCCGTCGGGGGTCGACACGATGGTGCCGTTGGGCACCGGCAGGACGATCGAGTCGCCGTTGCCGCCGGCCCGGTTGTCGCCCATCCCCTGCTTGCCGTTGCCGGCTTGCCGGTGCGACTCGCGGTGATAGTCGACGAGCGTGGTCACGTCCGGATCGACGCGCAGGATCACGTCGCCGCCATTGCCGCCGTTGCCTCCGTCGGGTCCACCGAGCGGCTTGAACTTCTCTCGGTGGACCGACGCAACGCCGTTGCCGCCCTTGCCGCCGGACACGTGCAGGACCACGCGGTCGACGAATGTCGGCACGGCCATCGGTCCTCCTCGGTGGTCGGCGGTGGTCGCCGGTTCTCGTCGATTGTCGCCAGAAATGAGCCAGAGATGACTCGAGGGGCGCCCGCTGGTGCGGTACGCCCCTCGACGAATTCTGTGGTCAGCCTGCCGCCGGTCTGCGGTCAGTCTGAGTTCAGCCCGCGGGCGTCACTCAGCCGGCGGAACGATGCTGACGGTGCGGCGACCGCGCCGCGTGCCGAACTCGACGTTGCCGGCCGTCAGCGCGAAGAGCGTGTCGTCTCCGCCACGACCGACGTTCGCGCCGGGGTGGAAGTGGGTGCCGCGCTGGCGGACGATGATCTCGCCGGCGTTGACGAGCTGGCCGCCGAAACGCTTGACGCCGAGGCGCTGCGCGTTGCTGTCGCGGCCGTTCTTGGTGGAGGCCGCGCCCTTCTTGTGTGCCATGGCTCTGCTCTTTCAGCTCGTCGCGACTACGTGGCGCTGATGCCGGTGACCTTGACCTGCGTGTAGTGCTGGCGGTGTCCCTGGCGCTTGCGGTAGCCGGTCTTGTTCTTGTACTTCAGGATGTGGATCTTGGGGCCCTTGGTCGGTCCGACGACCTCGGCGGTGACCTCGACCTTGGCCAACTGCTGAGCGTCGACGGTGACCTTGTCGCCGTCAACGAACAGAACGGCGGGGAGCGTCAGGCTCTCGCCGGGCGTCGTGTCGAGCTTGTCGATCTCGATCACGTCGCCGACTGCGACCTTCTGCTGCCGACTGCCACTGCGCACGATGGCGTACACCGCGGGCTCACTCTCTGCGTTGGACTGCGTTGGACTG
>DATIOH010000251.1:0-11770 GCA_035473375.1 Nocardioidaceae bacterium
AGACACCGACCCAAGCCAGGTCCGCTTGCTCAAGGCGATTGCCGGCGACGGCCGCGACCTGGTCGTCGCAGGAGACCCAGACCAGTCGATCTACGGTTTCCGCGGCGCCGAGGTGCGCGGCATTCTCGAGTTCCCGCGCGAGTTCTGCCAGCGCTCGGGAGCGCCGGCTCGCACCGTGGCGCTCGACACGACGCGTCGATTCGGGTCACGCATCCTGGCGGCCTCGCGGGCGATTGCGTTCCGCATCCCGGCCGGCGGCGTGATCGCCAGCGACATGGTCCAGGCGTTCCGCCGTCCCACGTCGGTGTCGAGCGACGTCGGCGACGGACGAATCGACGTGCGCTGTTTCGACACCGAGCGGTCCGAGTTCGAGCACCTCGCGGATGAGCTGCGGCGAGCGCATCTCGTCGACGGCATCGACTGGTCCGACATCGCGGTGTTGGTGCGATCGGGCCGCACGATGATCCCGACGCTGCGCCGCGCGCTCACTGCCGCCGGCGTCCCCGTCGAGGTCGCGTCCGACGACACGCCGCTGGTCCGTGAGCCAGCGGTCCTTCCGCTCCTCGACGCACTCCGCGTCGTCGTCAACCTGAGCAACGACGACCCGCAGCATCCCGACTACATCGACCCGGCGAGGGCAGAGTCTCTCTTCTTGTCGCCGCTCGGCGGCCTCGACGCGGTAGAACTCCGGTCGCTCGCGCGACGGCTTCGCGTTCGCGACCGCGAGGATGCCCGCGATTCCGGCTCGCACGCGCGGTCGTCAGGGGAGCTCGTCCGTGATGCGCTGCTCGATCCCACCGCACTCGAGGGTCTCGACGGCGCCGCCGTGCGCAAGGCCGCCGACCTCGGCTCGTTGCTCGCGCAGGCGCGCCTCCGGGTCGAAGCTGACGCGACCGCCGAGGACGTCCTCTGGACACTCTGGTCGTCGACCGCCTGGCCGCGCCGACTGCGGGCCGCCGTCGACGCTGGAGGGTCGGCCGCCCGGCTCGCCCATCGCGACCTCGACGCCGTCTGCGCGCTGTTCGAGGTCGCCGCGCGAACGGAGGAGCAGCGCGGACACACCAGTGTCGCCAACTTCCTCGACGCCCTGTCGATGCAGCAGATCCCGGCCGACACCTTGGCCGACCGCGGTGTTCGGGGAAGCGCTGTCCGACTTCTGACGGCGCATCGATCCAAGGGTCTCGAGTGGCGGCTCGTCGTGGTCGCGCATGTCCAGGAAGGCACGTGGCCCGACCTTCGCCGCCGCAGCACTTTGCTCCAGGCCGACCGCATCGGGGCCGAGGGGGCTCTGCCCGCGACCACGACCCGATCGCTGCTGGCCGAGGAGCGACGGCTGTTCTACGTCGCGTGCACGCGCGCTCGCGAGCGCCTGCTCGTCAGCGCCGTCCGATCGCCCGACGACGACGGCGAGCAGCCCTCGCGCCTCCTCGACGAGCTCGGTGTCGACATCGTCGATGTGCGAGGTCGTCCGGAGCGGCCGCTTTCGCTGCAGGGGGTCATCGCCGACCTGCGACGCACCGTGGCCGACGACGACACGTCCCCCGGGCTCAGGGCGGCCGCAGCTGATCGCCTCGCGACCCTCGCCGCAGCCGAGCACCGCGATCGGCGTCTCGCGCCGCAGGCCCATCCCGCTGCGTGGTGGGGCACGCGCCCTCGCACCGCGGCGGACCGCCCCCTGCGTCCGACCGACGAGCCGATCGCGATGTCGGCGACGATGCTCGAGTCGATGCTCGCCTGCCCGACCCGATGGTTCCTCGAGCAGGAGGCGGGCGGCGTGCAGGAGACGAGTGCCTCGCAGGGCTTCGGCCTTGTCGTCCACGCACTGGCCGACCGCATCGGCAAAGGCGAGTTGTCGCCCGCCGACGACCTGATGGCGCTCGTCGACGAGGTTTGGGGACAGCTCTCGTTCCGTACGCCGTGGTCGGGCGACAAGGAGCGGGCCGAGGTTCAGGCGGCGCTCGACCGGTTCGTTCGCTGGCAGGGGCGCACCGGCCGACAGGTTCTCGCCACCGAGCACCGGATGCGTGCCGACGTGTCGCTTTCCGACGGCCAACTCGTCCGCATCACGGGGTACGCCGACCGGCTCGAAGTCGACGCCGACGGCCATGTCGTCGTCGTCGACCTCAAGACGGGCAAGTACCCGCCGACTGACAAGGACCTGCCGTCCAACGCGCAGCTCGGGCTTTACCAGCTCGCGGTCAACAAGGGCGCTGTCGACGACCTCGTGCCGTCCGCGACGACCGGGGGAGCCGAGCTGGTCCAGCTCCGCAAAGAGGTCCGGGGCGAGGTCAAGGTGCAGCGCCAAGCTCCGCAGGAGCCCGACGACGATGGCTGCACGATGGTCGAGCGCCAGCTGATGGCGGCAGTTGCGGTCGTCCGTTCTGAGCAGCTGGTCGCGCGGGCCGGCCCGCACTGCGACCAGTGCGGATTCCACGCGATCTGCCCAGTCAAGGGCACCGGGACGGTGTTGTCATGACGGTGCCAGAGCGGCCGCCGGCAATCGATGCCATCGACTCGCCCGCACGACTCCGCGAGTTGATGCAGACGCCATTCACCTTCTCCGACCAGCAGTACTCCGCAATCAGCGCACCGCTCGAGCCGGCGGTCGTGATCGCAGGGGCTGGGTCGGGCAAGACCACGGTGATGGCAGCGCGGGTCGTGTGGCTGATCGCGAACGGCCTCGTCGCGCCCGACCAGATCCTCGGCCTGACGTTCACCACGAAGGCGGCAGCCGAGCTCGCCAGCGGCATCCGAGCGGCGATGCGGTCGTCGGGCCTGCTCCCCGAGCCGTCGCCCGCCGCGGCGCCGCTCGACCCCGACGAGGTCCTCGAGCCGACGGTCGCGACCTACAACGCGTACGCCGCCACCCTGCTCACCGAGCAAGGGCTCCGCATCGGCCATGAGCCCGACGCGCGCGTTCTAGCCGACGCGTCGCGGTATCAGCTCGCTGCGCGTGCGATCGCCCGTTACACGGGTTCCGTCCGACTTCTCAGCGATCATCCGGCGACGGTCATCAACTACGTGCTGTCGCTCGACGCCGCGATGAGCGAGCACCTGGTCGGCCCCGACGACGTCCGGCTGCTTCAAGACCGAGAGCGGCCGGGCTTCGAGAAGGCCGCCGAGGCGGCCCGGACCGGCCGCGGCAAGATCGAGGACGTCCTCAATGTCTTCGACCGGCGCGACGAGCTGCTCGGCATCGTCGAGGCGTATCGCGATCTCAAGGGTCGGCTCGGACTGATCGACTTCTCCGACCAGATCGCGCTCTCCGCGCGGCTGGCTGACGAGCATGCCGACGTCGGCGAGGCGGAGCGCGCCAAGTTCAGCGTCGTGCTCCTCGACGAGTACCAAGACACGTCGGTCGCCCAGGCGCGGTTGTTGCGGCGACTCTTCTCCGGCGAGACCGCGCGCACCGGTCGTGGTCACACCGTCATGGCCGTCGGTGACCCAAATCAGGCGATCTACGGCTGGCGTGGAGCGTCGGTTTCCAACATCCTTGGCTTCGTCTCCGATTTCCCGCGCGCCGACGGCACGGCCGGCCCGGCCTACTCGCTGACGGTCAACCGGCGGTCTGACCAACGCATCCTGCGTGTCGCGAACCTCTTGTCGGAGCCGCTGCAGCGGGCCGCGGCGCTGGTCGAACCGCTATCGGCTCGATCCGATGCCGCGGAAGGTCAGGTCCGGACTGCCGTCCTTCCGACGTACTCGGCCGAGCTCGGCTGGCTCCCTGACCAGGTCAAGCAGGCGTACGCCGAGGTGTCCGGACGACGTTGGTCGCAGATCGGCGTGCTCACGCGCGACAACGCTCATGCGGCGGACGTGTTCAACGCGTTGTCCGACGCAGAGATCCCCGTCGAGATCGTCGGCCTCCAAGGCCTGCTGCGGCTGCCCGAGGTCGCCGAGGTGGTCGCCACTCTCACCCTCCTGCACGACCTCACGGCGAACGCCGAACTGCTGCTGCTGGTGGCGAGCCCGCGCTGGAACATCGGTGCCCGCGACCTCGCGCTGCTCGGCAGTCGCGCCGCTGAGCTCGCGGGCGGCAGGGGCCGTGCGCGGCAGCCGCCCGGCGGACTGTCCATCCGCGACGAGCTGGCGATGGTCGTCGTCGGTGCCGATCCCACCGAGATCGCCTCGCTCAGCGATGCGCTCGACGACCCCGGAGGGGGTGCGTACTCGGCGGAGGCGCACGAGCGGTTCGCATTGCTGTCAGCCGAACTGCGCCGTATTCGGCGCCACGTCGGCGAGCCGCTGATCGACCTGGTGCGGCGAATCATCGACACGACCGGCATCGACGTCGAGCTGGCGTCGTCGGTCAGTCCGGCTGCTCGCGCCCGTCGCGACAACCTCGACTTGTTCGTCAAGGCCGTCGCCGAGTTCCAGGCGGTCGACGGCGATGTGACGCTGCCGGCTCTGCTCGCCTACCTCGAGGCTGAAGACGAGTTCGGCACGGGCCTCGACATCGCGACGCCGACTGAGGCCGACTCAGTCAAGCTCCTGACGGTCCACCGCGCCAAGGGGCTTGAGTGGGACGCCGTCTTCATCGTCGGAGTCGCCGACGAGAAGTTCCCGATCGCTCGCACGCGGACGAAGTGGACGAGCGGGCCGGGGGTGTTGCCGAATCCGCTGCGAGGCGATCGCGCGGACCAGCCGGAGCTGACCGGCCACGACGCCGGGGCGCTCGACGCGTTCAACGACGAAACGAAGCAGCACCAGTCGGTCGAGGAGCGGCGTCTCGGGTACGTCGCCCTCACGCGAGCACGCCACCTGCTGGTTGTGTCGTCGTACGTCTGGTCGACCCGTCAGACGCCGCTCGGACCGTCGGCGTATCAGGAAGTCGTCCGAGACGCCATGGCGGAGTGGGGCGACCAACCCGACTCATGGATCGACAAGCCCGAGAAGGGCACGGCCAACCCGGTGCTCGAGTTCGCCGACGAGCGCCCGTGGCCGGTCGAGGCCCACCGCGCCGAGATCGACCGACGGACGCGCGCCGCTGCCGAGGTGATGCGAGCGATGGCCGAGCCCCATGCCTACCGCGCGAGTGCCCCCGAGCTCAGCCCGCCCGAAGCCGATCGGGTCTCTCGATGGGACGACGACATCGAGCGGCTGCTCGCGGAGGCGCGTCGGTCGCAGGCCGACGTCGTCGACGTGCCGTTGCCGGGCAGCCTCTCGGCCACGGCCCTCGGGCGGATGCGAGACGATCCAGCCGAGTTCGCCCGCGACCTCGCCCGGCCGATGCCACGGCCGCCCTCGCCAGCCGCTCGGTTCGGCACCCGATTCCACGCCTGGGTCGAAGCGCGGTTCGGTCAGCAGCAGATTCTCGACCCCGACGAGCTGCCCGGTCGTGCCGACACCGGCATCGACTCCGACTCCGAACTCGCCGAGTTGATCGAGCGGTTCGAGAGCGGGCCGTTTGCAGACCGGGTGCCGGTCGCGATCGAGGCCCCGTTCTCAGTGGTGCTGTCGGGGCACGTCGTCCGTGGTCGCATCGACGCGGTCTACGACGACGGCGCCGGCGGCTACCTGATCGTCGACTGGAAGACCGGACGCGACGAGTCGTCCGACCCGCTCCAGCTCGCCGTCTACCGGGTCGCGTGGGCGGAGCTCACCGGGACGTCGCTCGACCAGGTGTCCGCGGCTTTCTACTACGTCCGGTCTGGGCACGTGGTCGAGCCGCCGCTCCCCGATCGTTCCGGGATCGAGGCGGTCGTCGACGACGACGGCCCGAGTCGCGCTCACACCCGCGGCTGACCCGGAATCGCCCGGCGTAGGGTCAAGGTCGTGCCCGGCCTGCTTCCCGACTTCGCATTCCGCGTCACAGCACACGATCGGATGACCGAGCGCCGCAAGGACGACGGCTTTCTCGAGTCGGCCCTCGCCGATCCCGCGAGTCGGGTTCTGGTGCTTCGCGGCGACGAGCTCGCGGCGGACGATATGGGCCTCGCGCTCGCGTCGCCGGCCGATGCACCTGCCGGTGAGCGGCTTCTGCTCGGCTCCGTCGACGGCGTCGTCTACTTCGTGGCACTCGCCGCTGACGACGACGCGTCGCTCGGGGGGCTGGCGTTTGCAGGTCTGCGACTGCTCGCATCGACGCTCGACGAACGACAACTCTCGCTCGCCGTGCACGCAACCGCCCTCGGGACGTGGCACCTGAAGCATCCGATGTGCTCGGTCTGCGGCACCCGTACCGACCTGGTCGAGGGCGGTGCCTCGCGTAGCTGTCCGTCCTGTGGAACCCAGCACTTTCCGCGAACAGACCCTGCGGTGATCATGCTCGTCGTCGACGCCGCGGGCCGGTGCCTGCTCGGTCACAACGGCGCACGCGCAGCCACCTGGTTCTCGACCCTCGCGGGGTTCGTCGAGCCGGGAGAGTCGCTCGAAGAGGCGGTAGCCCGCGAAGTGCTCGAAGAGACCGGGGTCGTCGTCACGAATGTGACCTACGCCGGCAGTCAGCCGTGGCCGTTCCCATCGAGTCTCATGCTCGGCTTCTTGGCCACGGCGTCGACGGTCGACATCCAGGTCGACGGCGAGGAGATCACCGAAGCGCGCTGGTTCACGCGCGAGCAGTTGGCCGCCGAGGTCGAGGCGGGCGAGCTGGTCGTGCCGACCACGGTTTCCATCGCCGGGGCCCTGCTGTCGCACTGGTACGGCGGGCCGCTGCCGAAGCCCCTTGCCTCCGACTAACGCGAAGCGTGAGAGTCGACCCGGCTCAGCCGGCGAGCTTCTGCTTCACCTGGGCGAGGCTGGGATTCGTGAGCGCACTGCCGTCGTAGAAGACGACCGTCGGCACCGTCTGAGTTCCGCCATTGACCTTCTCGACGAACGCAGCCGCGTCGGGCATCTGCTCGATGTCGACGGTCGTGAATGCGATGCCCTCGCGGCGCAGCTGGCCGCTCAGCCGGTGGCAGTATCCACACCAAGGGGTCGAGTACACCGTGACCGATCCCGGTTTTGCCACACTTGCCCCCTCCGACACTCGAGACCGTGTCATTCGAGAGTGTCCTCCTGTCCGATTAGGCTCCGGATGAGACAACAAGCCAGCGACCAATTTACTTCCAGACGTGAAGTTTCTGGTCGACGCCCGCGTCTCTCGACGATGGAGGTGCAGTGACTGACGCCGAGGAGCTGCTCGACGGCCTCGACCCCGAGCAGCGCGACGTCGCACTTGCCCTCGACGGCCCGGTCCGTGTCTTGGCCGGCGCGGGCACCGGCAAGACGAGGGCGATCACCTATCGGGTCGCGTACGGCGTCGTCTCGGGCGCCATGACGCCGCCTGAAGTGCTCGCCGTCACGTTCACCACACGAGCGGCGGGCGAGCTGCGCACTCGGCTTGCTCGTCTGGGCGTGCACGGCGTCCAGGCTCGCACGTTCCACTCGGCGGCGCTGCGCCAGGCGCGGTACTTCTGGCCACGGGTCGCCGGCGGTGAGCTCCCCTCGATCACGGGGTCCAAGGTTCCGCTGCTGCGACAGGTCGCCCAGCGACATGGGCTGCGGGCCGAGCTCCCCGAGCTGCGCGACCTGGCCGGCGAAATCGAGTGGGCGAAGGTGTCGAACGTCGTGCCCGAGGCGTATGCGCAGCTCGCTCGCGCCGCCAGCCGCGAGATCGACCTCGGCGACGCCGACGAGGTCGGCCGCCTCTACGACGGTTACGAGCAGCTCAAGCGAGAGCGGCAGACGATCGACCTCGAAGACGTGCTGTTGTGCGCCGCCAGCGTCCTCGACGGCGACGAGCGAGCTGCCGCCGAGATCAGGCGGCAGTACCGGTGGTTCGTCGTCGATGAGTTCCAGGACGTTTCGCCACTGCAGCATCGGCTGCTCGAGCTGTGGCTCGGCGATCGCGACGACGTGTGCGTGGTCGGCGACCCGGCGCAGACGATCTACACATTCGCGGGCGCGTCCGATCGGTTCCTGCTCGACTTTCCCCGAAAGTTCTCGGGCTGCTCGACGATTGCCCTGACTCGCAACTATCGCTCGACGACCCAGGTCATCGACGTCGCCAATGTCGTCCTCGCGGGTCAGCCGGGAGGCTCGGCCATTCAACTGCGGGCACAGCGCGGCGACGGCGACACAGTCAGCCTCGTCGGCTATCCGGACGAGGAAGCCGAGGCGGGGGCCGTCGCCACCGCGATCGCCGACGCCATCGCCGGCGGCGCCGATCCCGCCGACATCGCGGTTCTGGCTCGCATCAATGCGCAGCTGCGTCCGCTCGCTGACGAACTCGACGAGCGAGGGATCGCCTTCACCGAGCGCGGCAGCGCCGACTTCTTCCGGCGCCCCGAGATCCGCAAGGCCATCACTCTGCTGCGCGCCAGCCTTCGGTCGAGCCAGCCCGCGACGTCCGTTGTCGACGCGGTGCGCGACGTCGTCACGGCTCTCGACTGGACCCCGCAGCCGCCGCAGGGCGTCGAGAAGCGTCGCGTCTGGGAGTCGCTTCAGGCACTGCTGTCCGATGCCGAGCGCTACGGGCGCGACCACCCCGACGACGGTCCGCCGGGCTTCGTGGCGCACCTCGAGGCACGCGCCGCTGCAGAGGAGGCCCCGGCGCCCGAGGGGGTCACTCTCGCCAGCCTCCACGCCGCCAAGGGGCTCGAGTGGCCGAGGGTGCACCTGATCGGCGTCCACGAAGGGACGATGCCGCTCGTCTACCGCGACGTCCTATCTGATCCGGCGGAGGAGCGGCGGCTTCTCTACGTCGGCATCACCCGGGCGCGCGACGCACTCTCGATCTCGTGGGCGAGCGCCCGGACGCCAGGCTCGCGCTCGTCACGGCTCCCGAGCCGGTTTCTCGACGGACTGGTCGACGAGTCGGCGCGTCGCAGCGATCGGAGCGCCGGCCCGAGGAAGCGACGCAAGCGGGGCGGCCTGACGGCCTGCCGCGTCTGCGACCGTCGGCTGACAGACGCTCAGGAGCGCAAGCTCGGCCGCTGCCTTACCTGCGAGAGCGACTATGACGAGGCGGTACACGATCGGCTCCGCGAGTGGCGGCGCGAGCAGGCCGCTACCGAGAACCTTCCGGCCTACTGCGTCTTCACCGACGCAACCATGCTCGCCCTGGCCGAGTCGTTGCCGACCGATGAAGGCCAACTCGCGGGCGTCCCCGGCATCGGGCCGGCCAAGATCGGCAAGTATGGGCCGACGATCCTGGCTCTGTGCGCCGGCTCTTCGCTGCCCGACGCCGGTCAGCAGGCGCCGCCCGCAGCGGTCGGCTGACGGCTGCTGAATTTTTTTTCCGAAATCCCCGGTAATTCGTTTGCCACCCTCTTGAGCACGCGCGTACGCTTCATGTCCGCAGGAGTTGTCTCCTGCGGACCCTGACAATCCAAGACAGCCGGAAGCTCTAGAGCCGCTGGCACCGATCTCTGAAAGGAGGGCAAACCGATGATCACCACGAACAACACGAAGGCGACTGAGTGGGCGAAGCCTGCCTGCATGTCGTATGACCACCTCCCCGCCCTCCTGCCCATGGGGTCGGGTTCAGGTGCGTCCATCGAGGGTCGTCTCACGGTTGTTGGCATCCAGAGCATCACGGCTGCCCGCGTCCCGGCATTTCTCAAGGACGCCGTCCCGGGTGTCCGAGCTTGGAGTCCACCGGTCTAGAGCAACTTTCTAGCCGGCCACCTCCAAGCCGCGGACTCCCAACAGGGAATCCGCGGCTTATTTGTTTCCCCCGTCCGAACGACGGTCACGAGGAGGTGACAGACATGACACTCAGCGTCCTCGACGCACTCACCGAGAGTGTGGAGATAGACGCGAGGGAGCTGCCCTGCCGGTTGAACGACCCTGAGCTCTTCTTCGCTGAATCTCCCGCCGACGTCGAGTCAGCAAAGGCGCTGTGCACATCCTGCCCAGTCATGGCGGAATGTCTCGCTGGAGCAATAGCTCGCCATGAGCCTTGGGGGGTGTGGGGTGGACAACTCCTGATCGCAGGAGTTGTGGTCCCGCGCAAGCGGCCTCGCGGCAGGCCTCGCAAGTCCGAGGTCGCTGCGTAGCGCAGCAGCCACGGCATCGCCGAACGACTCGCCTGCTGGCGAACTCGCCCGAGAAATCGAGAAAGAGATGTCCTTTCGATGAATCGCAACGACAACCTGAACTGGAGCAACGCCATGGAACTCATGCAAGAGAATTTGGCCCGAGCCCATATGAACGCGCGCCTGCGTGAGGCGCGCGACCGGCAGCAAGCGGTGCACCTGCGGCGCGAACGCCGGCAGGCGAAGCGTGCAGAGCGCGCCGCTGCCCGTGGACAGCTGGTCCTCGCCCGAGCACGGTGATCACCAGCGACAACCCACAACTGAACACGCCGACAGTGCCCGGCATCCCGACTCAGTCAGGGATGCCGGGCACTATCGTTTCTGGCCATGGCGGTCTGCAGTTTCTGCGGCAAGGCGTCCGTGCCGTCGACGCCGGACGCATCGGGCTCAGCCGACGATGACCTGCCGCTCACCTGGGCGACGTCGGTCGAGAACGGAAAGGCCCGCGTCTACTGCGACGAGTGCGCTCGCACCAATCTCCGCAGCATCGAGTCCAAGCTCGACGCCGAGTGGTGGTGACAAACGGCCTTCTGACCTGCATGTTCAGGTCTCATCCCTGTCAGCCGACCGCAGAGAGTCTGCACGAGCGGCGAAGAGTGCTGGGCGTCGCCCGGCTTGCCTTCCCCGAACATGTAGTAGACGTCGTCGCACCGGTCGACGTCGACGGTTCGGGGGACCCGCATCTCTACGTACAGTCCGTGGTGACCGTCCAGCGAGATCGGCTCCACGTTGGAGACACGGGTCAGTTTCTGCGCATCCAACGCCGCGACAAGGCAGCTACGCCGCAACGGGGACCTCATGCCGTTGGAACGCCTCGATCGGGCAGAACAGTTGACGCCGAGTGGTGGCAACTACCCGGTTTTCTGAGCCTTGTTGACTCGCTGCCGCACGCGGCGCTTGCCAGCTGAAGCGACTTGCCGGATCAGTGCTGCCAGCCTGGGCTTGGCGACGACTCAGAGTTGAAGCATCGTCGTCAGGTCGTCGCGGGTGGCCCAATGCTCGGCAATCTTGCCGTCGGCCAGGCGGAACCAGTGCGTCTGCTCCGCCGAGAAGCGTTTGCCGCTCGGCGGCAGGAACCCGTTCAGCCTGCCGAGGTTGGTGCCGTCGGACCGGACGCGAGCGGCCACAGTGTCACCCGCGGACACCAAGTCCACGACGGTCATCCGCAGATCGGGGAACTGGGCGAGCAGCCAGTCCATCGACGTGCGGACCATGTCGGGGCCGTCGCCCTCGCCGGGTTCCGAGTCAGCGAACGGTGCGTGCGCATGCTCGGTGAAACGTTCAGCGATCAGTTCGTCGCAGACCCCGCGGTCGTTCGCATTCCACATGTCGTCGACCCAGCGTCGGATGACTGCCTCGTTCGCATTTGCCGTCATTGCCGTCTCCTGCTGCCACGCCGCGCCGGGTGACAGGTGGTCTAGTCCGTGGCTCGCCATCCTCATGGTGGCCTGCCGATCGATCAAGACGACAGAGCCAAGACGACAGAGCCAAGACGACAGAGCGCGGCCTCGCAAGACATCGTCGGACCTGGCCTCGTTCTCTTCGTCCTCTTCGCTATTTTCGTCCGGGTCAACTACGATTGAGTGCAATCCGGCCAACCTCCACCCGCCTCGGGTGCCCGCCATACCGGCGTCGAGAACGTGGTTGCCGTGAAAACTCGAGAATCTGCGTCTGCGGTCGAAGTCATTCCGGTGGTCGGCACATCGTCCGCTGACGTCCCGCGCCAAGGCTTTCCGGTAACGGGGACC
>DATIOH010000252.1:0-6544 GCA_035473375.1 Nocardioidaceae bacterium
TACATCGGGCCGGCCCGCGACTACATCGCCCGCGACGTCGCGGCTGACATCGTCGCGTTGCTGTCGAGTGGCGCCACCCTTCACGATCGCGACGACGATGGCGAAGAAGGCACCGGCCGACCGCTCGAGCCGGGTGACGTCGCCGTCCTCGTGCAGCGCAACGACGACGGCCGCACCGTCCGCGACGCGCTGCACGCCGTCGGCGTTCCTGTCGTCCTGACCGGCACGTCGAGCGTGTTCCTCTCGGCGGCGGCCCACGACTGGCTGACGTTCCTGACCGCCCTCGAGCAGCCCAACCGAGCAGGGCTGGCTCGATCCGCCGCCCTGACCACGTTTGTCGGCTGGACGGCCGAGCAGCTGGCGGGCGACGAGGCCGCGTTCGACGACTTGAGCGTTCGGCTCCGCGAGGTCGCCGACGTCTTGTCGCGTCGCGGCGTCGCCGCACTGTTCGAAGCCGTCACGGCGACATTCGGGCTCACCAGCCGGGTGCTCGCCCGACCGAGCGGCGAGCGCGAGCTCACCGACCTGCGGCATATCGCGCAGGCCCTGCACGAGGCGGCCACCGAGGGCCAGTTCGGTGTCGCGTCCCTCGTCCAATGGCTACGGCGTCGGATGGCCGAGGCGGGCGACGACGCGTCGGAGGAGCTGAGCCGGCGGCTCGAGTCCGACGCGAAGGCCGTGCAGATCATCACGGTGCACCGCAGCAAGGGCCTCGAGTTTCCCGTCGTCTACGCACCTTTCCTGTGGGATCGCTACGTGCACTCGACGCCCGACCCGGTGCGCATGCATGACGACGAGGGTCGACGGGTTCTCGACGTCGGCGGCAAGGACGGCGTCGGCTACGCAGAGCGCAGCGCAGTCCACGCGCGCGAAGACGCCGGCGAGTCTCTGCGCCTCGCCTACGTCGCCTTGACCCGCGCTCGTGCGCAGGTCGTCGTGTGGTGGGCGCCGACGATGAACACCGGTGGCGGGCCGCTGCACCGCCTGCTCTTCGCCGCTCGAGCCGACGATGGCGAGATCGCTGATCGCGCGCCGGTGCCAAGCGACGGCTGGGTGCGCGAGCGGCTCGACGAGCTGGCCGGACGTGCCGCCGAGACGATCTCGGTCGAGGACGCCGATGCCGACCACGACGCGCGGAGGGATCCGTCGGCGACGATCGCCCCGCAGCTGTCCGTGCGACCGTTCGCACGCACGCTCGACCTCACGTGGACCCGGACGTCGTACAGCGGGATCACCACGGGCCTCCACGAGCTGTCAGGCACCGGCAACGTCGCAACCGAGGCCGAGGACCCAGGCACGATCGATGAGCCGCAACTCGAATCCGTCGGCGAGATGGTGGTCGGCACCGACGCGGGCGAGACTGGCGATGCAGGCGAGACACTGCCCTCGCCCATGGCCGCCCTTCCCGTCGGCGCGGCATTCGGAACCGTGGTCCACCGCGTCCTCGAGCTGACCGATTTCGCCGCCGACGATCTCGGCGCGCAACTGCGCGATGCCTGCACGGCTGCCGACGCCGAGCGGCTGACCGGCGTGCCGACGACCGACCTCGCGGTCGCTCTCGAGCCGGCTCTGTCGACGCCGCTCGGACCCCTCGCGGGAGGGCTGCGCCTGCGCGACATCGGCCGTGGTGACCGGCTCGACGAGCTCGATTTCGAACTTCCGCTCGCCGGTGGCGACGCCGCGACCGGCGAGGCATTCGTGGGGCAGATCGCGACGCTGCTGCGCGATCGCGTCGCAGCCGACGACATCCTGGCCCCGTACGCCGCCGATCTCGCCGTGCCGACAGTGTCGACGCGGTCGATGCGCGGTTTCCTGGCGGGCAGCATCGACGCAGTGTTGCGGGTTCGCGATCCGTCGGGCAGCCCGCGCTACCTGGTCGTCGACTACAAGACCAACTGGCTCGGTGCCGACTCCACTCTGACCGCGGCGCACTATCGGCCCGAGCTGATGGCGCGAGCGATGCGGTCCGCCCACTATCCGCTCCAGGCTCTCCTCTACTCCGCAGCACTGCACCGATTCCTGCGGTGGCGGATGCCTGGCTACGACCCGTCGACTCACCTCGGCGGTGTCCTCTACCTGTTCCTGCGGGGCATGTGCGGCCCGGCGACGCCGACCGCCGCCGGCACCCCGTACGGCGCATTCGCCTGGTCGCCACCGCCGACCCTTGTCGCAGAGCTGTCCGACCTCCTCGACCGGGGTGCGCCATGACAGCCGTTGAGCTCGACCCGAATGACGCTGGCCAGGCGCTGGGCGCGACAGGAGTGCTGGCCGCGTTCAATCAGGCCAGAGTCCTCGACTCCGCCGACGTGCATGTCGCCGAGCGACTCGGCGAACTCGCGGGCGACGACACTGCACCAGTCCTGCTCGCGGCCGCTCTCGCCGTCCGGGCTCTGCGCGAGGGCTCGGTCTGCGTCGAGATCGCCCGTGCTCACGACGTCGCTCCGGGCGACGGCACCGACCCGGCGGTCGTCGCGGCTCTCTCGTGGCCCGATCCCGCGGACTGGATCACGACCCTCGAGGCGAGCCCCTTGGTGGCGGTGGGTCGCGACGGCGATGCCGACCGACCGCTTCGGCTGGTCGAAGGTCTCCTCTACCTCGACCGCTATTGGCGCCAGGAGCGGGTCATCGCGACGGCCGTCGACGACGCGGCCGGCCGCGCCGAGCCACCGGTCGACGAGGCGCGGCTGCAGGCAGCGCTCTCGCGGCTCCTCGCCGAACCGGGCTCCGAGCTCCAGAAGCTCGCTGCGGTCGTCGCCGCACATCGGTGGATCAGCGTGATCGCCGGTGGCCCGGGCACGGGAAAGACGACGACTGTGGCGCGAGTACTCGCGCTCTTGCAGGACCAACCCGGCGGGCCGCTTCGGCTGGCCCTCGCCGCCCCGACGGCCTTGGCTGCGTCGCGGCTCGAACAGACCGCCGCCGGACAGAAGGCAAAGCTCTCCGAGGTCGATCGCGAGCGACTGGGCAGTCTCAAAGCCACCACCCTGCACCGGCTACTCGGGTGGCGCCGAGGCTCTCGGTCGCGGTTCCGTCACGACCGCGGCAACCGGCTTCCCTACGACGTCGTCGTCGTCGACGAGGCGTCGATGGTGCCTCTCACCATGATGTCGCGCCTCGTCGAGGCACTGCGACCGACGACTCGACTCATCCTCGTCGGCGATCCCGACCAGCTCGCGTCCGTCGAGGCCGGAGCCGTGCTGGGCGATCTTGTCAGCCGCGCGAGCGCCGGCCCCGCCTCGCCGTCGGTCGACCTCGACCGCGCCGCAGCGGCGGACGTACCCGATATCAGCGCCGACGTGAGACACGCGGCGATCCGATCGGGCGTCGTCAGCCTGAGGCAGGTGCACAGGTTCTCTCACCAGATCGCCGCGCTTGCAGGCGCGGTCAAGGCCGACGACCCCGAAGCCGCGCTCGAGGCTCTGCAGCGCTATTCCGACGTCTTGCAACTCGTCGAGCCCGACGCGGCCGGGGCAGTTGATCTCGCCGCACTGAGGGCCGACGCGGTCGCCGCGGGCGTCTCCATGGTCGAGGCTGCTCGCGACGGACGAGCCGAAGACGCTCTCGAGGCACTCGGCCAACACCGGCTGCTGTGCGCCCATCGCGAGGGCCCCTATGGCGTCGCGAACTGGAGCCGGCAGGTCGAGACCTGGCTCGCTGCCGAGATCCCCGGCTATGGCGCTGACGGGCTCTGGTACGTCGGACGTCCGCTCTTGGTCACGGCCAACGACTACCAGGCGCGGCTCTACAACGGCGACACGGGCGTCGTCGTCGACGTCGACGGTCGACCACGAGCCGCATTTCGGCGCGAAGGCGAGATCGTCACTCTGCCGACGAGCCGGCTGTCCGATGTCCAGACGCTGCACGCGATGTCGGTCCACAAGAGCCAGGGCAGCCAATTCGGCTCCGTCACGATCGTGCTGCCGACACCGGACTCGCCGCTGTTGACGCGTGAGCTGTTCTACACCGCGATCACCCGGGCCGAACGCCACGTGCGCATCGTCGGAACGGCAGAGGCATTGCGGGTCGCGGTCGAGCGGCCGATCCGACGCGCGAGCGGTCTGCGGCGACGGCGCTGACCTCCGGTGCGTCGGCAGCGTTGGCGCTACGTCCAGCGCTCCGTGACGAAGCGCGAACGGGGGGTGACGACGCATTCCACCGATCGCCGACGACGACGTTGGAGTCTGGCTCTGTCACCGAGCCGGTGCCATCATCCGCAACATTCCACAAACCAGGGGGGTACCCGTGAACAGAGCACATCTTCGTTTTGGGAGCCGCGTGGGAAGTGTCGCCGTCTCGGCACTCCTAGCGGCGGCTGTCGTGGCCATCCCGTCGACGGCGCAGGCGCAACGCGCGCCCGACGTCATCGGCTCGGGATTTGCCGGCCCGCTTCAGATCGACATCGGACACAAGAACCAGATCTACGTCGCCCAGGACTTTGCCGGCATCGTCACCAAGCTGCAGCCGAACGGCACGACGAAGGACATCGTCCACGAGCAGGGCGAGGTCGCGGGAGTCGCATCACGCGGCTACGACGTGGCATACACATTCACCGCAGGCACACCGGCCAACCCGGTGGCGCTGCTGAAGATGCGCAAGGCCGACGGCACGATCAAGACGATCGCCGACGTCGGGGCATTCGAGGCCGCACACAACCCTGACAGCCGCAACGTCTACGGCTTCCGCAACCTGTCGAAGGCATGCGCCGCGCGAGTGCCGCCTCAGATCGGCGGCGAGCCGTACACCGGGATCGTCGAGTCACACCCGTACGCCGTCGCGAATGCGCCCGGCGGCGGCTGGTACATCGCTGACGCTGCTGCCAACGATGTTCTGCACGTCCGGAAGGACGGGCACATCAGCGTCTTCGGCGTGCTGCGTCCGCAGAAGGCCGTCGTGTCGCAGGATGCGGCAGACGCACTCGGCCTGCCGCAGTGCACGGTCGGCAAGGTCTACGCATTCGAGCCCGTGCCCACCGACGTCGAGGTCAAAGACACCGGCGCCCTCATCGTGAGCCTGCTGCCCGGCGGCCCCGAGGACGCGACCCTCGGAGCGCGTGGCGCGATCGTCCGACTCGCGGGCGACGGAGAGTTCGCCAACCTGGCGACCGGCTTTGCCGGCGCGACCAACGTCGCGCTCCGTCCTGGCGGGAAGATCTACGTCGTCGAGCTGTTCTCGCAGACGATCTCGGTACTCCAGAACGGCCAGATCACGACCGTTCGGCACCTTGTCGACCCGGCGGCCATCGAGTTCGCGCGCGGCAAGCTGTTCGCGACGTCCGACGTCTTCGGCGCCGGAAACGTGGTGTCGTTCAAGCCCTGACCGGGTGCGGCGACCGCCCTCGCGAGGTTCCCCTCGCGAGGGCGGTGCGCTCGCCTCTGCCGCGCGTTATCGTGCGGAAGAGGAAGGGAGCGGCATTGCCTGACGTAAAGAGTCGGTTGGGGGAGCGCTTTGCCGCCGCGCTCGCTGCGAAGGACACCCGTGAGCTCAGCAGCCTGATGTCGCCCGATATCGACTTCCGCGGCATGACGCCGGGGCGGTTCTGGGAGGCGTCGTCGGCGGACGCTGTCATCGAGATCATGTACCAGTGGTTCGAGCCGACCGACGTGATCGAGAGGCTCGTCGCCGTCGAGGCGTCGAGCGTCGTCGACCGCCATTGCGTCGACTACCGATTCCACGTTCGGAATGCCGACGGTCTTTATGCCGTCGAACAGCGCGCGTACTACGACGCCGACAGTGACGGCCGGATCACGCTGATGCGGATCATGTGCTCCGGATTTCGCGAGCTGCCGGCCGACTGAGCCCGATCGACGAGAAATGCTCGCGGACAACCTTCTGCGGCACCACCATCTGCCACGCGTCGAGCAGCAGCTCTCGCAGCTCCGCCACGTCGAGGGCGGCCATCCGGGCGCGCATCCACTGGTACTGCTCGTCGGACTTCAGCGGCATTTGGAACTTGTCGGGCTGGGCGGCGACAAGCGCCGCCCTCTCGTCTCGGGGATAGGCGAACCCGAACAGCGAGTCATCGGGCGACACCGATGCGTAGACGATGCCCCGGACTCGGAACTTCACGTGGTCGCGGACGAGCGCCTCTTCGGTGCGAGGCAGTGGCAGCGCGAGGCTGCGCACGTCGTCGAGCGTGACTCCGATGGGTCGCGCTGAGTGCTCTCCCATGACGCGCACCGTACGCATGCCCGCCGACAGCCGACACCAAGGCGACATTGCCCGATTGGGCACCCTTGAACGGTGAACCGGTTGGCGTCGCGTATGCGTTTACCAGGTATGGCCGTCATCGCGCGCTCTCACGAGCTACCTGCGCATGTCGACGACCTCACGCTGACTCGACTGCACGACGATCACGCGCGAGTGCTGCTGGCATACGCCACCCGGCTCACCGGGGGCGACGTCCAGCGTGCCGAAGACGCGGTGCAGGAGGCCCTGCTCCGGGCCTGGCGGAACCCTGACGCGTTCGAGGACGGCGCGGGCTCTCCGCGGGCCTGGCTGATGACTGTGGTCCACCATGTCGTCGTCGACGACATCCGAGCCCGCC
>DATIOH010000253.1:0-4200 GCA_035473375.1 Nocardioidaceae bacterium
AGCTGACCGCGGCCTCATGTCTTCGCGACAGCGCGATCCGTCTGACCTCTTCGACGGCCGCGAGCGCCGCCGTGCCATTGTCGCGCCTCAACTCAATCTCCGACCGCCGCACGAGGGCAAAGGAGAGCGCCACTGGATCGGAGCATGCGCGAGCGAGGCGCTCGGACTCCTCGATGAGGTCAGATGCGAGCTCAAGGTGCCGATCCCAGACCTCTCTCTCCGCGAGGTCGGACAGGGCCATCGAGGTTGCGGCAGGGTCGCCGAGACGCCGCGAGATCGCCAATGACTCTTCGATAAAGGGACGACTGGGGTCGGTCGTGCCCGAGCGCGGCTCGATCCACAGCACAGTGTCCGCCAGACCTAACAGCACCTGTGCCCGCTCAAGCGTGTCGCCGACCGTATCGGCGGCCAGCGCACGCGGATACCAGTGGGATGCGGTCGGCACCGCGCGTTCCACCGACCAGAAGTCCGCGAGCGCGGCGCATAGCTGCATGCCGAGCCGTCCGCGATCCGGCTGACGGTCGAGTTTCACATCGCCCAACGCCCACTCGAGGGCCGCGTTCAAGTTGTCGCTCTCCTGCGCAAGTCGCTGTTGGGCTTCGGGTTGCCGAGGCCCATGGATCTGCGGTCCGAACCGGCGGGCGAACTCGAGATAGTGCACTGCGTGTCGGCGTCTGACCGCGTCGATGTCGTCATCGGCATCGAGTCGCTCTCGCGCAAACTCCGCGACGGTTTGGAGTGTGGTCACGCGCGGTCGGCCCCGTGGATCGTCGTCGATCGACACGAGGCTCGCGTGCACGAGTTCTGCCACGGCATCCAGCGGGTCTGAGTCATCCATCGCGGTGACGGCGCCGATGGCGTCGAGGTCTGCGCCGCCCGCGAAGACGCCGAGCCGGGTCAGGGTCTGCTGCTCACGCTCTGCGAGAAGGTCGAAGCTCCACCCGATCGTGTCGCGGAGAGCACGTTGACGAGCGGGCCGGTCGATCGCGTCGCTTCTCAAGTCGAGGACGGAGCCGAGCCGAGTCGAAAGGTTGGCTGGCGAGAGCAGCTTCACGCGCGCGGCCGCCAACTCGATCGCCAGCGGGAGGCCGTCGAGGCGTCGGCAGATCTCGGCGACGTCCGGTGCGTTGTGCTCTGTCAGCGAGAAGCCGGCCTTCGCCATCGCGGCTTGTCGGCAGAACAGCTCGACGGCCGGCGTGGCAGCCAGGTCGGCGATGCTGTCGTCTGTGGTCGGTACCGCCAACGGGTCGACCGCGAACTCGAACTCGCCAACAACCTGCAGCGATCGACGCGAAGTCGCGACGACGATGAGGTTGGCAGCGCGGGACAGCAGCATGCTCACGACGTCGGCCGCGTCCGGAATCTGCTCCAAATTGTCGAGGACGATCAGCGGGGCGCGGTCGCCGAGGGCACCGATGACGCGCTCCGGTGAGTCGACGTCGAGGCCTAGCGCGGACCCGAGCGCGGTCCAAAGGCCATCGCCCGTCGAGACGCCCGCAAGGGGCACGAAGAAGACGCCGTCCAACGTCGTCCCTGAGCGGGCGTCGGCGAACGCGATTGCCAGCCGCGTCTTTCCGGATCCGCCCGCGCCGGTGAGAGTGACCAGGCGAGCCTGATCTCGGTCAAGAAGGCTGTGCAGATCGCCGAGCTCGCGATCGCGGCCGAGGATCTGGGTCGGTGGGACGGGGAGGCTCGACGCAGAGCCGTGCGAACGCAAGGGCGGGAAGCTGCTTGTCAGATCGGCGTTCGTGAGCTGGTAGATGCGAAGAGGCAGCGCGAAGTCCTTGAAGAGGTGGCCGCCGAGATCCTCTGCGATCGTGTCGGCAGGCATGTCGTGCTGGATCAGCTCATAGGTCGGAGCCGTGACCACCACCTGACCCCCGTGAGCGGCTGCGGCGACGCGAGCGGCGCGATGGACGTCCAGCCCCACATAGCCCTCGCCGTCGGGCACAGCCTCGCCGGTATGGAGACCGATCCGCACGCGGATGTGCTCGCCCTGCGGCCACTCCGCATTGGCCAGGACTCGTTGGACCTGGATCGCGGCTCGAGCGGCGTCGGTGGCGCGTTCGAAGACGACGAACGCTCCGTCGCCCTCGGTACCCATCTCGGCGCCATCCCAGCGAGACCACACTGACCGCACAAGTGCTCGATAAGCCTGGAGCGTGCCCGCATAGCCGTCGCCGAGACGTGACAGCAGCGCCGTTGATCCCTCGATGTCGGAGAACAGCATCGTGACCGTTCCCCGCGGCAGGCCGGGCACATCGTCATCATCCTCGGCGGCGCGACAGGCTGCCACCGGGTTCGTCGAGCCGGGCGACAGCCCTTGTCGGCGGTCGTGCCTACCGTGGGGCCATGACTGAGGACGATTACCCGTGGGAGCCGCCGTTGGCCGGCACGGAGGCTGAGCATCTGGCCGGTGCGCTCGACCGGCTGCGCTGGACGTTCCGGTGGAAGGCAGACGGCCTTGACCCAGCCGGGCTGCAGACGCGGATCGGCGCGTCATCGCTGACGATCGGCGGCCTGCTCAAGCACCTGGCTGCGGCCGAGGACTTCAACTTCAAGACCAAGTTCCGAGGCGACCCGGTCGGCGAGCCCTGGGACTCGCTCGGCGCCGATGGCTCCAACGACTGGGAGTTCGAGTCGGCGGCGGGCGACTCGCCTGAGCAGCTCTACGCGCTCTGGGACGACGCGGTCGCGCGGTCGCGCGCCACCCTGGCGGCCGCCATCGCCGGCGGCGGGCTCGACCAGCTCATCGACGTGTCCAGCCCCGACGGCGACCACGCCAATCTCCGTCGTCTCGTCTGCGACATGATCGAGGAGTACGGCCGTCATACAGGCCAGGCCGATCTGCTCCGGGAGGCGGTCGACGGGCGGGTCGGCGAGGATCCACCGGCCGGCTGGCGCCCTGTGTCAGGCACGTCGGGCGCGTGACCGGGTCCGCCGCAGTTCGTATCCTGGCCGCATGAACCTCGAGTTCAGCGGGCCGATCTGGTACTGGAGGGGTCCGGCGCCCCACCACTTCGTGACGGTGCCCGAAGGCGAGTCTGCCGTGATCGGAGACATCGCCGCGGCGGTGACCTACGGATGGGGGTGCATACCCGTCACGGGCGAGATCGGTGAGACACCGTTCACCACGTCACTGTTCCCGAAAGACGGCGGCTACATCGTCCCCGTCAAGGCCGACGTGCGCCGCGCAGAGGGCGTCGGCGAGGGCGACAGGGTCAGCGTCCGTCTGACCATCGACGTCTAACGTTCGCGCTCAGCCTGGCTGCTCGAGCCAGATCAGATCAGGCCGGCGGCGACGGCGACCTCGCGATACGCGGCGGCGAGCTGGTCGAGCGAGGAGTGCGCGTTGAGGCCGCTCGGGTTGGGAACCACCCAGAGCTCGCTGCCGGCCAAGCTCGACGGCTGTCGTCCGGCGGCGGCCTTGGCCTCGCCGAATGCCGTTCGATACGCGGTGATGCCGAGCACGGCGACGACTCGTGGTTTGACCCGCTTGACGACTCTGGTGAGACGCACAGCCCCTCGGCTCAGCTCGTCGGCGCTCAGCTCGTCGGCGCGCGCGGTCGCGCGTGCGACGAGATTAGTGATCCCGAGTCCGCGATCGAGCAGGTGCTGGTGATCGTCGTCGGCGTATCCATTCGAGGCGTCGATCAGTCGGTCGACGACGCCGGCGCGAACCAACGCCGGGTAGAACCGGTTGCCGCGACGGGCGAAGTGAGCCTGCGCGGCCGCAGTCCAGAGTCCAGGGTTGATGCCGACGAACAACAGTCGCGTGTCGGGCCCGAGCAGGTCGGGGACAGTGAGGTCGCGCGCCGCCTCGAGCTCTGCCCGCGTGAACCCCACCGCCGCAGGATAGACGCGGGGGCTCGCCGGTTTCGGTCACTGAACCGGCTTGAGAGTCGCGAGTGCTTCCTTGAGGTCGGCGGTGAGCCGTCGCTGCAGTGCGGAGACGTCGGGGTCGTCGTAGCAGGGCTCGTCCGGCGGCGACGAGTAATAGGCCCACTCGTCACCGACCTTCACGAGGAAGTCGCCGATGCTCTCCTCGGGGTTGTCGCGAAACTCCTCGCGAACGTGCTCCGGCGTCTCGTCGGCCACCACGACCTGTCCGAGCGGGTAGGGGCTTACGGCCGCCGACGCTCCGGCAGCGCAGGCGGCCCCGCCGGCGTCCTCGAGCTGCTTACTCGAGAAGTAGATCGC
>DATIOH010000254.1:0-4687 GCA_035473375.1 Nocardioidaceae bacterium
GTGACCGCTCGCGCCAACAACGTGACCGCTCGCGCGGGTGGGTCAGGTGTTGCTGAAGTTGATGTCGCCGTTCGGGTTCCAGACCATCTTCGAGCCGATCTCTCCGACCAGGTAGACCTGAATGCCGGTCGCGACGACGGCGACGATGACGAGCGCCGAGACCCCCAAGGCGACGGCGCCTTGGAACTGGCCGGGCTCGCGGGTCAGCAGCCATGCGGCCACGGCGACGATGGCGAAGCCAATCATCTCGTAGAACAGCGTGTTGCCGCGGCTCTGGTGCGTGGCGAGAAGGTCGTTCGGCGCCGGCGCGCCGCGCGAGTCGAGGTTGTGCATCAGGTGCACCCCGCTCTGGCGTGCGACGAACGTCATGACCAGAGCCCCGACGGCCACCAGGGCGAAGGCAGTGCGCGCCCATTGCTGTGTCCGCGGATAGACGAAGAGGACGCCGAGTAGCCCGGTGAGCGGAACGAGAACGATAACCGCGTGAATCACCAGGATGTGCACGGGCAGGTGGTGAAACTCTCCGAACACAGCACTCCTCCTGTGACAGGACGACAGACCTCGGGTAAGTACGCCACATCGCGCTCATCGGTTCAATAGCACGAATGGACAGGCGCCGCGCGCCCTTGGCTGCCCAACGCTCTCGGAACCGTACTCTGAGCCCATGCCGTCCGATCACACCGACGACCTGCGGCTCGCGCACATTCTGGCCGACGACGCCGACTCGCTGTCGATGGATCGTTTCAGAGCCCTTGATCTCCACGTCGTCACCAAGCCCGACCTGACGCCGGTGACGGACGCCGACAACGCCGTCGAAGAGTCGATCCGCCGCACGCTCGGACGGGCCCGGCCGCGCGACGCCATGCTCGGCGAAGAGAGCGGGTCGACAGGTTGGGGCCCACGCCGCTGGGTCGTCGACCCGATCGACGGCACGAAGAACTTCGTCCGCGGCGTTCCGGTTTGGGCCACTCTCATCGGCCTCATGGTCGAGGACGAGGTCGTCGCCGGAGTCGTCTCGGCGCCTGCGCTCGGCCGACGCTGGTGGGCGTCCAAGGGGGGTGGTGCCTGGACCGGCAAGTCGCTGTCCTCGGCGCAGCCGTGCCGCGTCTCCGATGTCACGACCCTCGCGGACGCGTCGCTCTCGTACGCCTCGATCGGCGCGTGGGAGCACTATGGCCGTGGCGAAGACTTCATGTCATTGCTCCGGAGCTGCTGGCGCACTCGCGCGTACGGCGACTTCTGGTCGTACATGCTCGTTGCCGAGGGAGCCGTCGACATCGCAGCCGAGCCGGCACTCGAGTCGTACGACATGGCGGCACTCGTCGTGGTCGTCGAGGAGGCTGGCGGGAGCTTCACCGGCCTCGACGGCGTTCCGGGACCCAACAGCGGCAATGCGCTGGCGACCAACGGCCGCCTGCATGAGTTCGCGCTCGAGTTCATCGGCTCAGACGCCCGAACGGGCGGCACCGCCGACGGCGGCAGCGTGCACGACCTCAGCGCGCACCGGCAGCGATCGGGCACTGCTAGTCCCGAGCCTCCGCCCGACTGACCTCGGCGCGGGCGTCTGCACCGCCCCCCGCAGGCGGGAGACCACGGCTCGTCGCGCGAGCGAAGGCGGCCGTGATCGTCGGGGCCAGCAACAGGGCCGCCAGGTCGAACCACCCGTAGCCACCGGCCGCACCCGACGGTGGATTGCCGATCGCGACGAGACCGGTCGGGTCCTGCGGCTGCCACTCCCACGTGCCGACAGAGGTGCCGACGATCTCGAGGTACGTGACCACGACCGCGGCGCCGATGTACAGGCCTCGCGACGGCCCCCACAGCAGGAAGCCGGCCAGGCACGCGAACCAGAAGGCGCCGAGCACGTCGAGGCGAGCCGACACGAACAGTCCGTAGGCCGCATACCCCCCGACCCCCAAGAGCACGGCGACCATGCACAGCCGCTCGTGCGCACGGACATACGCCATTCGCCCGATCGCGAGCGCGGCGAGATAGACGAGCCCGTGGCCCGGCGGCACGTACGCCGGCACGTTGTGGAACCGATACAGGTAGACGCCGAGAAGGGGTGAGCAGGTGTACTCGACGAGCGTCGCAAAGACCACGACGACCGCCGTCTGCGCTCGGACCAACCCGGGCTCGCGCGAGAGGATCGCCGCGAGCACCAGCCAGGTTCCGAAGCCGAGTAAGCGCTGCGTGACCCGGTCGCCGTGGGCGTCGATCGCCAGGACCAGCGTGATCCATCCGATCACGACTCCGACGATGGCACCGGGCGGCCACGCGGCAGCTGCCGGCCGCAGTCGCGCAGACGTCTGCATCGCGGTCACGCGGCCATCTTCGCAGGTCGCCCGGGGCCGCTGGGGTGTCGAAGTCGCGCCGAGAGGACTACCGTCGGTAACCCGCACGACCCTTCAGCTGACCCGGAGGATGCCATGCGTATCAGCGAAGTTCTGCACGTCAAGGGCGACAGCGTGGTCACCATCGCCCCCGAGTCGACTGTGCGCGAGTTGGTCGCGCTCCTCAGGGAGCACAACATCGGTGCCGTGGTGGTGAGCGTCGGCTCAGGAACGGTCTCGGGCATCGTGTCCGAGCGCGACGTCGTCCGCGGCCTCGCCGACGGCCTCGACATCCTCGACCGCACGATCGGCGACATCATGACGTCGCGCGTCCACACAGCCCCGCCCAACGAGTCGGGCGACCATCTGATGAAGCTGATGACCGACAACCGAATTCGCCATGTTCCGGTCGTCGAGGACGGCACATTGCACGGCATCGTGTCGATCGGCGACGTCGTGAAGTCGCGGATGAACGAGCTGCAGTTCGAACGCGACCAGCTCGAGTCATATGTCGCGGGAAGCCAGTAGCCCGACCGCCCTCAGTGGCCCGTACTGTGGCGCCATGACCGAGAAGCCAGAGATCGACTTTCCCGACGCCCCGCCGCCGGAGGAGCTCGCCGTCACCGACATCTCCGTCGGCGACGGCGCCGAGGCGACCAAGGGGTCGACCGTGACGGCGCACTATGTGGGCGTGGCGCACTCGACAGGCGAGGAGTTCGACGCCTCGTACAACCGCGGCGAGCCCCTGAGCTTCCGACTCGGGGTCGGCCAGGTCATCGCCGGCTGGGATCGCGGGATCGAGGGGATGCGGGTCGGCGGGCGCCGTCAGCTCGTCATCCCGCCGCACCTGGCGTACGGCGACCGCGGCGCGGGCAGCGCGATCGCGCCAGGCGAGACGCTGATCTTCGTCGTCGACCTCGTCGAGGTCCGCTGAAGCGCCACACCCGGCCGCCACGCGCGGCCAAGGGCAAGCCGGGCAAGCGGCTGTTCACCGCGATCCGGCTGCCGGTCGAGGTGGTGGCCGATCTCACCGAGTTCCTCGATCCGCATCGAACGGCCCACGGCGAGCTGCGCTGGACGGCCGACTCGCGGTGGCATCTCACCCTCGAGTTCCTCGGGCAGTGCGGCCCGCACGAGGTCGAGCGACAACTCAGCCGGTGGGAGGTGCGGTCGCGCCGCGTCGAGCCGATGGCCCTTCGCGTCCACGGCGGCGGTGCGTTTCCGCATCCATGGCGGGCGAAGGTGCTCTGGGCCGGCGTCGACGTCGACCCAGACCAGTGGCGTCGTCTCGCCGGCTTCGACCAGCTGCCGCATGTCACGGTCGCACGCACCCGCGGCTGGGCTGACGTCACCGGGCTGGTCGACTCGTTGTCGACGTACGCCGGTCCGACGTGGACCGCGTCGGAGATCTGCCTGATGGAGTCGCACCTGCGCGGCTCCGGCGATCGCGGTCCTCGACACGAGGTGGTCGAGTCGTACCGACTCGGCCGAGGCTGAGTCGCGAAACAGCACAAAGCCGACTCGCACCTCCCGTCACATGCGCATCACTAGTTATCAGGACTAGCCCGAGCGGCCTAGACCGCTCGGACGTTCTTGGGCGACGAACGGGCTAACCTCGCAAAAATTTCGCTACCCAGAGTGCCTAGGTCCCTACTTTCTGTTCACAGCGCGCGTGACCCGACTCGCGAATCTTCCTTGGGCTAGGTCCCGCGTCATGGACATGACCTCACCCCCCTCCAGAGGCCACTGAGCACAACGGAGTCACCCCACGTGAAACATCGCGCCCCTCGGCCCCGCCGCCCCCGCCGCTCGCATCGACACAGCCTCACGGCGGTCCTGGCCGCCGTCCTTCTCATTACCGGAGCCGCATGGTCGGGAGCCCTCGTCAGCAAGCTCGGGCACCACGACGACAAGGTCGCGACACACAAGGGGAAGAAGGAGCCCGCGGTCACGGCGACGCTCGACCGGAGTGTGTACGCCGCGGGCCAGCAGATGAGCCTGCGGGTCACAGACAACCTCTGGGCCAAGCACACGTTCGAGATCACCGACAGCGCGGGCCGGACCTGGACGCTGACGGCCGACGACAGCCAGGGCGCGGATTACACGGCGACCGCGGGGACCCGGGGCGGAACGGTCACGATCCGCTTGGTCCGCACGTGGGATGAGGCGCAGACAAGCGTCGCGCTCTCGTACGGCGTCGGAGGGCCGAACCCGCCCACCTCGTCGCCGCCGACCACCTCGACGCCGACCACCTCGACGCCGACCACCTCGACGCCCACGACCTCGACGCCGACCACCTCGACGCCCACGACCTCGACGCCGACCACCTCGACGCCGACCACCTCGACGCCGAC
>DATIOH010000255.1:0-6074 GCA_035473375.1 Nocardioidaceae bacterium
GCTCACCGAGAACCAGTACTTGACGAGGATGATCCCCGAGCGGATCAGCATCTCCTCGAACTGCGGAACGCTGCGGAGGAACTCCTCGTACTGGTCGTCAGTGCAGAAGCCCATGACCCGCTCGACTCCGGCCCGGTTGTACCAGCTGCGGTCGAACAGCACGATCTCGCCGGCGGCGGGGAGCTCCTTGGCGTATCGCTGGAAGTACCACTGCGAACGCTCGCGCTCCGTCGGCATCCCGAGGGCGGCGACGCGAACGACCCGAGGATTCGTCGGGTCGACGATCCGCTTGATCGTGCCGCCTTTGCCGGCGGCGTCTCGACCTTCGAAGAGGACGCAGACCTTCACTCCGCTCGTCGACACCCACTCCTGCATCTTGACCAGCTCGCGCTCGAGACGCTTGAGCGCCTTGGCGTAGTCCTTCGCTCCGATCGAGGGCGAGGGCGCAGGCGGGTGCTTGTCTGGAGTGTCAGCGGCGGCCGCTTTGTCAGCCATAGCTCATGGTCGCAGGAGAGCTCGGCGGACGCATTGCGGGCGCATCCCATTCATTGAACTAGCCAGTTCGCTGGGCAGCTCACTTGCCCTGCGCGGAGCACTTGATGCTCGCGGTGTCGTCTTCGGCGACGAGCTCGAACAACGCCTTCGCAGCCTTATCGTCCCAAGTGACGACCGAGCCGACCGACGTCGGCGTGCCCAGGCTCGTGTACGGCACCACACAGCGCTTGGAGTCCGAACCGCCCGTGTGGGCCATCGCCCAGGCGAAGCGGGTGAGGTCGATCGGCCCGACGTTGTCGCCGATCCGTAGCGACTCAGCCGCTGCGTGGTTGACCTTCCAGTACCGCCACGGGAACACAACGGTCTGCCACGAGGCGGCCGCCTTGCCGACCTGCGTGATGACCTCGCGCTGATGCTCTGCTCGAGTGATGTCGCCGAGGGGGAACGCCCGCGAGCGCGAGTAGTCGAGCGCGGTCTGGCCGTCGACTTCCTGGCAGCCCTTCTCCATCTTCAGGTTGCCGGCCTTCGGGTCGTTGATCGACGTCTCGGGGCACACCGTGATGCCGCCGACTGCATCGACGATGTCGACGAAGCCGGTGAACCCGACCTCGATGTAGTCGTCGATCCGGACTTGGGTCGCCTTCTCGATGGTCTCGACGAGGAGCTTGGGTCCGCCGAGCGAGTACGCGGCATTGATCTTGTTCATGCCGTACCCCGGGATGTCGACGTATGAGTCGCGGGGAATCGACAGCAGGAGGCGTGGCCCGTCGCCGGCCGGCACGTGCAGCAAGATGATCGTGTCGGTGCGCTGACCCTGCGCTTGTCCGGTGCCGAGCTCGCCGCGCTGCTCCTTCGTGAGGCCCTCACGACTGTCGGAGCCGACGAGCAGATACGTCGTGCCGGGGGTGTCGCCAGGCCGTTGGCCGCTGGGCTCGGCGTCGACCTTGCTGATGTTCTGCCAGGTCCAGATCGGCACGACGATCAGGTAGATCAGCCATGCGACGATCAGGATGCCCGCGCCGCGCAGCCACCAGTTGCGGTGCTTGCCTTTGCCGCCCGTGGGGCCGGCCGGGCTGGCCGGCTTCGTCGGCGGGGGAACCGACGGCGGTGGCGCCGGCGGTGCGCCGACGCCACCAGGCGGACGGTCGCGGTATCGCTGGGCGCTGGAGGGCCCGGAGTTCGGGGGAGGGGCCGCGTAGACGCCGCCGAACGACTGCTTCGCCGGCTCGGCCGGCTCGGCCGGCTCGGCGGGAGCGGCGGGTGCGGCCGACTCGGGCCGCTCGATCACCTGGGTGTGCTCGGCGCCGTCGCCAGGGGGTTCGTCGGCGGGCGGCTCGACGGCCGCGATGGTCTGGGTCGCACCGTGATCGGCAGGCTCGGGCGTCGACTCGGCGGGGACGGCCTGCGTGGGCTCTGCGTCGGCGTCAGGTCCAGGGTCAGGTCCAGGGTCGGGTTCGGGGTCGGGTTCGGGGTCGGGTCCAGGCTCCGGTCCAGCGTCAGGCTCGTCCGACCTCGGGGGCTCCGGCTCGACCGGGGCCGGCGGACGTTGCGGCGGCTCGGGCCTCGGCGGCGGCTGGCGGCGATCGGGCGCGCTGCCCGGCGAGTACAGCCAGTCGTACTCGGGGCCCTCCCGATTGTCGGACATGCCCATCAAAGTACCGGGCGGATCGACCCATTCTTCGGACCTGAGAGCGTCCCCCGCCTGCGCTGCGCGTCGGGCGTGACCAGGGCCACCTGGCGATGGCACCGAAGTGCCCGGCCGGAGTCGTGGACCCGGTTGCGGCGGGTCGTCCCGCCTGTGACGCATGTGACTGGTGATACTAAGCCGGTGTCTGCTTCCCCCTCGGCGCTGGGCGGCGTGTCCGCAGCCAGCGCCGCGCAGGCCGCCCAGCGAGTCCAGCTGAGGCGAGCGCTGACGCTGCTCGGCATGACGCTGGTCGCCCCCGGCAGCGCCCAACTCGTCGCCGGCAACAAGACCGTCGGACGCATCGCGCTCCGCGTCTATGCCGGTCTGCTCGTCGCCTTGCTCGTGCTCGTGATGATCGCGGTGTTCTGGCGCGGCGAGCTCATCACGCTCGGCACTTCCCTGTGGTGGCTCCGCGTGATCCGGTTCGGTCTGATCGCCGTGGCAGTCGGTTGGGGCTACCTCATCGTCGACGCCTGGCGGATCGCCGACCCGCTCGCCCTCGGCCGCGGGCATCGGCTCGCGATGACACTCGTCAACGGCGCGCTCTGCCTCTCGCTGACCGGCGGGCTGCTGTTCGCCAGCCATCTGGTCGCCGTCCAGCGCGACTTCATCGCCACGGTCTTCGGCGGCGGCGAGGTGTCGGCTGCCGAGCACGGCCGCTACAACGTCCTGCTCCTGGGCGGCGATGCCGGGCCGACGCGCGTCGGTCTGCGGCCCGACAGCATCACCGTCGCCAGCATCGATCAGAGCACCGGCCGGACGGTTCTGATCGGGCTGCCGAGAAACCTCGAGAATGTGCCGTTCCCGGCTGGCACGCCGATGCACAAGCAGTTCCCGCACGGGTTCAACTGCGACGGGTGCTACATCAACGGCGTCAACACGTGGGCGACGGACCACGCCGACCTCTTCCCCGGCTCGAAGACGCCGGGCATCGACGCGACGACCGAGGCTGTCGAGCAGATCACCGGCCTCAAGATCAACTACTACGCGCTCATCGACCTGCGTGGGTTCCAGGACCTCGTCGACGCCGTCGGCGGGGTCACCATCGACGTCCGGCGCAAGATTCCGATCGGCGGTGTCGGCGCGCCCATCACCGGCTGGATCCAGCCGGGCCGCCAGAAGCTCGACGGCTTCGAGACGCTCTGGTACTCGCGCAGCCGGGCGACGTCGAACGACTACTCGCGGATGGCTCGGCAGAAGTGCGTGATGAACGCGATGCTGCACCAGCTCGACGCGAAGACCGTGCTCTTGAACTTCAGCAAGATCGCGAAGGCCGGCAAGCAGATCATCTCGACGTCGATTCCGGCCAGCGAGGTCGACACCTTTATCAACCTCTCGCTCAAGGCGCGCAGCCTGCCGGTGTCGACGGTCTCGTTCGTGCCGCCGACGATCGACACCGGAGATCCCGACTACGCCAAGATGCTGTCGATGGTCTCCGACGCGATCACGGCCTCTGAGGCTCGCGACGACGGCACGGCCCCGTCGGGTTCGCACAAGAAGCACCACGACGCCAACCACTCGAACGACCTCGCCAAAGCCTGCTGACCGACCATCGGCAGTGTGGATCCAAATTGCCGTCGTTTCCGCCCGTACGATGTGGGCGCGCAGGGGGCCAAGAGAGGACGTTCGGACGTGGCAGAGCGGGAGCGGGTCGTCGCGGTCGTCGTGACGTGGAACCGCCGCGAGCTGCTCGCCGAGTCGCTGAGCGCGCTCGCGGCGCAGACTCGCGCTCTCGACGGGGTCATCGTCGTGGACAACGCGTCCGACGACGGCACCGACGAGCTGCTGGCGCGTGAGGTCGGGCGCCTCGACGGCTTCGAGTCAGTGCGGACGAGCCGAAACATCGGCGGCGCCGGCGGATTCGCCCTCGGCATCGAGCGGGCCCTCGCGAGTGGGTGCGACGCCGTCTGGCTCATGGACGACGACACCGTGCCGGAGCCGACGGCAGTCGAGCGCCTGCTCGACGCCCGCGAGCGCTACGCCGGCGAGACGCCCGCGCTGGTGGCGTCGAAGGTCGTCTGGACCGATGGCCGCGACCATCCGATGAACACCCCGCGGCGCAAGCCCGGAGCAAGCCGGCTCGACATCTACGCCGCCGACGCCGTCGGCTGTGTTCCGATCCGGTCGGCGTCATTCGTCTCGGCGCTCGTCGACGCCGACACCGTGCGCGAGCGCGGCCTCCCGATCGCCGACTACTTCCTCTGGAACGACGACTTCGAGTTCACCACGCGGCTGATCCGCGGGCTGCCCGCGCTGTACTGCCCGGCGTCGATCGTCACGCACAAGACGGCCACCTACGGGTCGACCGACTCCGACCCAGGCGAGCGGTTCTACTTCGAGGTCCGCAACAAGGTCTGGCTGTTCGGCCGCTCGCACGGCCTGTCGCCGACCGAGAAGGCGGTGTACGGCGGCTCGTCTCTGCGTCGATGGGTGCGCACGGTCGCGTCCTCGGATGACCGCAAGACGCTCCTGCGTGCCGCTCGGCGCGGGCTGGTCGACGGAGTGCGCACCAAGCCGCGCCCGACTCAAGACGTCATCTCCTCCGCCGTCGACGACCGGGACGACCGGGACACGGGCGCTGATGGCTGAGGAGTTCAGCCTGCTGATGAGCGTCTGGGCGGGCGACGACCCCGACTTCCTGGAGGCGGCGTTCCGGTCCGTCGTCCACGAGCAGACGCGGCCGCCGGACGACGTCGTGCTCGTGCAAGACGGGCCGGTGCCAGCGGCATTGTCCGAGCGCATCGCCGAGCTCGTTGGATCGTCGCCGTCTACTGCCCAGGTGCTCGAGCTCGATGCGAACGTCGGCCTCGGGGTCGCCCTCGACCAGGGCATGGCCGCCTGCGCTCACGACATCGTCGCCCGGATGGACGCCGACGACATCGCGTTGCCGCGCCGCTTCGAGGTGCAGGTCGCGATCGTCGAGAACGGCGTCGACCTCGTGGGCTCGGCGCTACTGGAGTTCGGGGACGACGCGACCGACATCGTCGGCAAGCGAATTCCGCCCCTCGACCCCGACGAGATCGTCCGCTATGCCCGCTTCCATCAGCCGTTCAACCACCCGACCGTCGTCTACCGCCGCAGCGTCGTCGAGGCGGCTGGCGGCTATCGGCATCTCGCGCTGATGGAGGACTACCTGCTGTTCGCAAAGATGATCCAGGGTGGGTGCACTGTTGCCAATGTCGAGGAGCCGCTGGTGCTCTATCGGGTCGGCGCGGGCGCATACGCCCGGCGTGGCGGTGTGGCGTTGCTCAAGTCGGAGTGGCGACTTCAGCGGACCCTCCTCGACCTCGGCTTCACGAATCGCCTGCAGTTTGCCCGTAATATGATTGTTCGTGGTGGTTATCGGCTCGTCCCCGAGGGTATTCGCAAGGCCGCGTATCGTCGCCTCATCGCACCGAAAGGCAACTGATGAAGGAGACATTGGCGAGCCCACTGGCTCCCAAGCCTTAGACTTGTGCGGGCTTTTCCCCGGGTCGGCCCCGCCCCATCGCCCGCACTGGTCGCCCCATTCTCAGGAGAGTGTGTGAACGCAGATCTCGTCGTGGTCGGCTCCGGCCTGTTCGGACTCACGATCGCGGAGCGGTGCGCTAACGACCTGGGTCTCCGCGTCCTCGTCATGGACCGTCGACCGCACGTCGGCGGCAACGCCTACAGCGCGCCCGAGCCCGAGACCGGCATCGAGGTGCACCAGTACGGCGCCCACCTGTTCCACACGTCCAACGAGCGGGTGTGGGAGTACGTCAACCGGTTCACCGCGTTCACCGGCTACCAGCACCGCGTCTTCACGAAGTACCAGGGACAGGTCTTCGCGTTCCCGATGAACCTCGCGCTCATCAACCAGTTCTTCGGCCGTGCCTACACGCCCGACGAAGCCCGCGCCCTGGTGGCCGAG
>DATIOH010000256.1:0-4733 GCA_035473375.1 Nocardioidaceae bacterium
GGCGTGACGTCGAGGGCCCGGGCGAACAGGTCGCCGGACCCTGCGGTGCGGGTCCAGGTGTCGCCGTCCACCGAAGTCACGCGGACCATTCTCGCTGACCCGACGAGTCGACCGTTCGCGCCCCCGCACGTTGGGAGTCACTCCTCAGGGCAGTCTGCGATGACCGTGCTCCTGATCGCCAAGCCGCTCGATGTGGACGGCGGCAAGATCCTCGGCGGCTGACATCGTCGCCTAGAGACCCTCCGAGGGATCGAAGGTCACGATGCCCAAGGCCGACCACGCAGCGAGAAGTTGGCGATCGCCAGCTGCTGCCACGAGATCCTGATCGCCAATCGCCTCAGCGGAGGCGCAATGGATGGCGTCATATGGTCGCAGGGCATGCGCCTGCGTCAACTGGGCTGCTCGATCGACCACGTTCTCGTCGGGCACCACGATGTCGAACTCTTTCTGGAGGCGATTCGCGATTGCCTGAGCTCGTCGGTAGCCGTCGGCGGTCAAGCGTCCGGATCGGCGCGCGGCCGCCAGCGCAGCAGCAGTTTCGACGACGAGCAGCCGACTCGAGACGACGGCGTCTGCGTACAGCCAGAACTGGCGCGTTGCCTCGCTCGTCGGCTCGTCGATGATGATCGGGACGAATGCCGACGTGTCGAGGTAGCCGATCACCTGCGCTGCTCGGACACCAGGTCGGAAACGGTGCCCTTGGCCTTCACCGGTTTCGGGAGGGAGCGGGCAGGCCTCTTCGGCCGTCTTGCGGGACGGACGCGCCCCTCGGCGATCAGCCGGTCGAGGGTCGACGGGCCGACCGGAACGATGCGGGCAATCGGCTTGCCACGGTCGGTGATGGTCACCGTCTGCCCCTCCTGGACCTCCGCCAGGTGCTTGCTGAGGTGATCGCGCAGCTCGCGGACACCGACGCTGTTCATGAGGTCTCCTTCGACGCTGTCCCAACGATGTGGCTACAACAGATCGACTTTGTGGCCACATCAGGATAGCGCGGATCCAGGGAGGCCTGGGGATGCGATCGCGCGACTGTGGACAGGTCAGGCGAGCTTGCGGGCAACCTCGGTCGCCCAGTACGTCAGCACGATGTCGGCGCCGGCGCGGCGGATCGACGTGAGCGTCTCAAGGATCGCCGCATCGCGGTCGATGGCTCCGGCAGCGGCGGCAGCCTCGATCATGGCGTACTCGCCCGAGATGCAGTATGCGGCGACCGGCACGTCGGACATCTCGGCAGCGGCACGAACGATGTCGAGGTATCCGAGGGCAGGCTTGACCAAGATGACGTCGGCGCCCTCGGCCAGGTCGAGCGCGATCTCGCGCAGCGCCTCGCGCGCATTCGCCGGGTCTTGCTGGTACGTGCGCCGGTCGCCCTGAAGCGACGAGGCGACCGCCTCGCGGAACGGGCCGTAGAACGCCGACGCGTACTTCGCCGCATAGGCGAGGATGCCGACGTCGGCGAACCCGGCCGCGTCGAGCGCGTCGCGGACATAGCCGACCTGTCCGTCCATCATTCCGCTGGGAGCGACCAGGTCGACGCCCGCGGTCGCCTGCGCCACGGCCATCGCGCCATACCTCTGCAAGGTCGCGTCGTTGTCGACCGAGCCATCGGCCGCCAGCACTCCGCAGTGACCGTGATCGGTGAACTCGTCGAGGCAGAGGTCGCTCATCACCACCACAGCGTCGCCTACCTCGGCGACCACGTCGGCGATCGCGACGTTCAGGATCCCGTCGGGATCAGTGCCTCCGCTGCCGACGGCGTCCTTGTGCTCGGGCACGCCGAACAGCATGAGCCCGCCGACGCCGGCATCGACGGCGTCTGCCGCCGCCTTGCGCAGCGAGTCGCGAGAGTGCTGCACGACGCCGGGCATCGTGCTGATCGGCACCGGTTCGGCGACGCCCTCGCGCACGAACATCGGCAGCACCAGCTGCCGCGGCTCGACCGAGGTCTCGGCGACCAGGCGTCGGATAGCCGCGGTCGTGCGAAGCCGTCGAGGACGCGACGCCGGGAACACTAGTGCCCCGCGTCCGAAGTTCTTGGACAGCAGCCGTGGCCTCGGTGCGTGGATCGCACGGCGGAGGAGCGAAGGCGTGCCCCCGGGCACGTCGAGCCGACGACAACACCGCGAGGCGCGCGCCGAGGCCGCGGATGCGTCAAGGTATTTCGGGCGCAGGACACTCAGGTCGCCTTGCGCCGGCTCGTCGAGCGCTTCTCCGACGGCCGCGTCACGGGCTCACCCGCCTCGATCATTGAGAGCCGGCGCACGGCGCCGAAGTCAGCGAGCGCCTGAGCGACATCCTCGACGGACGGCTTCGACGCCAGCACATCGACGCGAAGCCCGTGCTCCTCGCACGTCTTCGCGGTCGCTGGCCCGATCGCCGCGATCACCGTGGACGAGTGTGGCTTGCCCGCGATGCCGACCAGGTTGCGCACGGTCGACGACGACGTGAAGACAACCGCGTCGAACTTCCCGGTCTTGATCGCGTCGCGGGTCGGCGCCGGGGGCGGCGCCGCGCGCACCGTGCGGTAGGCGGTGACGTCGTCGACCTCCCATCCGAGTTCGTGCAGCCCCGCCACGAGCGTCTCGGTCGCGATGTCGGCACGCGGCAGGAACACGCGGTTGATCGGGTCGAGAAGCTCGTCGAACGGCGGCCAGTCCTCGAGCAACCCGGCTGCTGACTGCTCGCCGGTCGGCATCAAGTCGGCCCTGATCCCCCAGCTCGCGATCGCCTCAGCGGTCTTGTCGCCGACCGCCGCGACCTTCAGCCCGCTGAACGCGCGCGCGTCGAGGCCGTACTCGTCGAACTTCTCGCGCACTGCGCGAACCGCGTTGACCGACGTGAAGACGACCCACTCGTATCGTCCTTCGACCAGGCCGCGGATCGCCTTGTCCATCTGCAGCGGATTGCGCGGCGGCTCGACCGAGATCGTCGGGACTTCCTCGGGCACGCCGCCGAACCCGCGCAGGGACGCCGAGAGCGAGCCGGCCTGCTCCTTGGTGCGGGGCACCAGGATGCGCCAGCCGAAGAGCGGCTTGGTCTCGAACCACGACAGTGCCGAGCGCAACGAGACGACGTCGCCGACGACCACCACGGCCGGGGCTCCGAGGCGCGCCGCGCGGACCTCGGCCGACACGTCGGCGAGGGTCGAGACCACGGTGCGCTGCTCGGTCGTCGTGCCGACTGACGTGACGGCGACGGGGGTCTGCGGGTCGCGGCCGACCGCCTGCAGGCTCTTGGCGACCTCGGCGAGTCGGCCGGTCGCCGCGAGCAGGACGAGCGTCTGTGCCTCGGCGTGCGCCGACCAGTCGATCTTGCTGTCGGCCACATTGAGGACCGTCACCTCGCGCGACGTGCGGGTTGTCAGCGGGACGCCGGCATACGCCGGAACGGCAGTCACCGACGAGACGCCCGGCACGATCTCGAACGAGACGGCTGCCTTCGCGCACGCGGCAGCCTCCTCGGCGCCGGTGTCATACATCCAGGGGTCGCCCGAGATGAGCCGCACGACGTTGCCGCCGCCCTTGGCGTTCTTGACGACGAGCTTCGCGCGCGAGGCGTGCGTGAGCGGCTGCCCGTCTTCGCCGTAGCCGCCGTCGACCACGGTGATGTCGTCGAGCCGGCCGTCGACGAGGGCGGCAAGGAGGGTGGCGTGCTCGGGAGCCTCGGTAATGACGACGTCAGCCGCCTTGATGAGCTCGACGGCTCGCACGGTCAGGAGCCCCGGGTCGCCCGGGCCGGTGCCGACGAAGGCAACCGATCCCGAGCGCTTCGGCGCTGCGATGGGCCTGGCGACCTGCGCAGTAGCGCGTGCGGTCGTCTTGCGGGCGGCGGTGGTCTTGGGCATCTTCTTCTTCACCGTCTTGCTAGTCGGCTTGCTGGTGGTCTTGGCGGTCTTCGTGGGTTGCGGCTTCGCGGTCTTCGCCGCCTTCGCCGTCGTTGCCGTCTTTGCTGACTTCGCTGTCTGTGTTGTCTTTGTCGTCTTTGTTGCTTTCGCTGTTGTGGTGGTCTTCGTCGGTTTCGGAGTCTTGGCGATCGTCGCGGCCTTGGTCGCGCGGGCCCTGGTCGCAGCGGTCATGACGCAACCTCTTCCATGAGTGCGCCCGCGCCGTCGGAGAGCATCTCCTCGGCGAGTTGGCGTCCGACGCGCTCGGCGTCGTCGGGCGCGCCCGCGGCGGACAAGCGAACCAGCCGGCTTCCGTCGGGCGCGACGACAACGGCGCGCAGCCAGAGCTCAGGACCGTCGTCGCCCTCGGCGATGTCGGCAAGCGCTCCGACCGGGGCGGAGCACCCCGCCTCGAGCGCGCGAAGGACAGCCCGCTCGGCAGTGCAGGCGAGCCGTGTGCTCGCATCGTCGAGCGCGGCGCGGACGTCGGCCGCAAGCGAGGTCGACGTGGCCGCAACCTCGACCGCGAGGGCGCCCTGGCCCGGCGCGGGCAGCATCTGGAGGGGGTCGATGGTCTCAGTGATCTCGGCTTCGCGACCGAGGCGGTCGAGCCCGGCCCGCGCGACCACCACAGCGTCGTAGTCGCCGGCCGCAACCTTGGCGAGTCGGGTGTCGACGTTGCCCCGGACCGGTGCGATCTCGAGGCCGAGGCCGAGCGCGTGGAGCTGAGCCGCGCGCCGGGGCGAGCCGGTTCCGATCGTCGAGCCCGCCGGCAGCTCGCCGAGAGTCAGGCCGTCGCGGGCGACGAGCGCGTCGCGAGCGTCGCCGCGTCGTGGAACTGCTGCCAACA
>DATIOH010000257.1:0-5189 GCA_035473375.1 Nocardioidaceae bacterium
TGCGTGATGCCCGAGAACACGTCGGTCGAGCGCCGCCAGCTGCTCGAGATGTGGGGCGCCGAGATCGTGGACTCTCCCGCCGAGGGCGGTTCGAATGAAGCCGTGCGGGTCGCGAAGGGCATTGCGGCGGAGCATCCCGACTGGGTGATGCTCTATCAATACGGAAACCCCGCCAACGCCCACGCCCACTACACGGGGACCGGGCCCGAGATCCTCGCCGATCTGCCGTCGATCACGCACTTTGTGGCCGGGCTTGGCACGACCGGCACCCTGATGGGCGTCGGCCGGTTCTTCCGCGAGCACAAGCCTGACGTCGTGGTGGTCGCTGCCGAGCCTCGGTACGGCGAGCTCGTATACGGCCTGCGCAACCTCGACGAAGGGTTCATTCCGGAGCTCTACGACGAGAGCCTGATCGACGCCCGCTTCTCCGTTGGTCCGCGCGACGCCGTCGGCCGGACGCGCGAGCTGCTCGAGCTCGAAGGGATCTTCGCCGGCATCTCGACCGGGGCGATCCTCCACGCGGCTCTCGCCCAGGCCACGAAGGCGGTGCGGGCCGGCGAGTCGGCCGACATCGCCTTCGTCGTCGCCGACGGCGGCTGGAAGTACCTCTCGACCGGCGCGTACGAGGGCACGATCGACGAGGCCGAGGAGCGGCTCGAAGGCCAACTCTGGGCGTGACGGCCGGGAGGGCACCGGCTGTGGCACAGGCAACCTTTCCCAAACCCCCGGCCTACGCGCTCGTCTTCCCGAAGTCCCGCTGAAGCTCGCCGCCGTACCCGACGACGAAGCAGCCGATCGCGTCGTTGACGGCGATCATGTGGCTGTTCGAGACGGCGTTCCAGGTGTCGATCTGGACGATCCGCGGCTCGGCCTCGCGCAGGTAGCGGAGCATCTCGATCTTGAGGCGCACGCCGAGCCGATGGCCACGGTGGGCGCGGATGACGGCGGTGTCTTCCTGGAACCCCAGATGCGGGCGGTCGTGTTCGACCGCGACGACGGTGAATCCGGCCACGTCGCCGGAGTCGCGGTGCCGCGCCACCAGTCGATGCGGCGTCATCCGACGGTTCGCCGCCGCCGACTCGGTCGCTCGGTACCGCTTCGCGTCCCAGACATCGTCGTCGACGGTCAGGCCGTCGACCGGAGCGTCGTTCATGGTCAACTGAAGCTGCACCATTTCCTCGACAAGATCGTCAGAGACTGGCTGCGTGACCTGGACGATGTCGTACGCCGTCGAGGCCGCGAGTGCCTCGGCGTGCAGTCGGTCGAGATGCGGCCAGTCGAGGTCGAGCGGGCGCAGTCGGCGCTGCGCCGCCTCTGAGCCCATCTCGAGTCCGTGGTCGAGCCAGAACCTCTCGAGGTCGGAGCCTTTCCACGCGTTCGCGATCAGCAGGCTGCGGTCGTTCGTCTTCATGACCGCATACACCTGGTCGAGGACGCGGGCGCCGATCCCCGAGCCGCGATAGTCGGGTGCGATGACGAGTTCGACGAAGGCCATGTGCTGGTTGTCCCAGACCGGCAGCTCGACTGACGCAACGGCCGCGAGCGCCCCGTCGACGCGTCCGACCACGACGTTCTCGGTGCCGAGGTCGTCCCACCCGTGCCTGAACCTGAGCCTGATGTACTCGCCCGGCTGGGGCTCGTTCTGCGGCGCGTCGATCCGATCTGCGGCGTTCGAAACCTCGGCGATCTCTGCGGCGGTCGCCTCGTCAAGGGTGCGACCGTCGATCACCTCTACGACCATGCCCTCATGGAAGCATGCTCCGGCGGACGCGTCACCTGAGTTTGCGGCGGCGCGCAGCGCGACGCGGGATGTGGTCTGCCTCGCAGAACGCCGTGTCGGGCGCGCCGGAGTCGTACGCTGCTGGACGTGAGCGACGCGCCAATCGGGATCTTCGACTCCGGTTTCGGAGGCCTGACGGTCGCTCGCGCCGTGCTCGACCAGCTTCCGCACGAGCCGCTGCTCTATCTCGGCGACACCGCTCGCCAGCCGTATGGGCCGAAGGCCATCGCCGAGGTCCGCGAGTACGCGCTCGACTGCCTCGACCATCTCGTCGTCCAGGGGGTCAAGGCACTCGTGATCGCCTGCAACTCGGCGAGTTCGGCGGTGCTCCGCGACGCGCGCGAGCGCTATGACGTCCCGGTCGTCGAGGTCATCTTGCCCGCCACCAGGCGGGCGGTCGCGGCGACTCGAACCGGTCGAGTTGGCGTCGTCTGCACCGAGGCCACCAAGGCCACGATGGCATACGACGACGCTTTCGCTGCCGCTCCGCACATCCGGCTCAGCACCCAGGCGTGCCCGGCGTTCGTCGACTTCGTCGAGGCCGGGGTCACGAGCGGTCCCGAGCTGCTGGCCGTCGCCCATCGCTACCTCGACCCGCTTCGCCAGGCCCGCGTCGACACCTTGATCCTCGGCTGCACCCACTACCCCTTGCTCACCGGCGTGATGTCGTACGTCCTCGGTGAGTCGGTCACCCTCGTGTCGAGCGCCGACGAGACTGCCAAGGACGTCTATCGGCTGCTCGTCGAGTCCGGGCTCCAGCGCCAGACGGACGCACCTCCGCCTGAGCATCGCTTCCTGACGACCGGGCAGCCAGACGCGTTCCGCGAGATCGGCCGCCGGTTCCTCGGCCCTGAGCTCGATCTCGTCGGACAGTTCGCGTGGGTCGGCGCATGAGGCTCACCATCGTCGGCTGCTCGGGATCGTTCCCCGGTCCAGACTCCGCGGCTTCGTGCTATCTCGTCGAAACCGAGTCGGGCGGAGAGACCTACCGGCTGGTCCTCGATCTCGGCAGCGGCGCGCTCGGCCCGCTGCAGCGATACGTTTCGCTCGACGAGGTCGACGCCGTCGTGCTCAGCCATCTCCACCCCGACCACTGCATCGACCTCTGCGGTTACTACGTCTACCGGCGCTACCACCCGGAGGGACCCCGCCCGCCGATCCCGGTCTACGGGCCCGAGGGCACCGGACCCCGGCTTGCGCGCGCCTACGACGCGCTGGGCGCCCGCGGGATGTCCGCCGAGTTCGACTTCCGCGTCTACCCGAAGGAACCGTTCGAGCTCGGAGCATTCACGCTGACGGCGGCGCGGGTCGACCACCCGGTCGAGGCCTACGGGCTCCGTATCGAGCACGACGGCCGGTCGCTTGTGTACACCGGCGACACCGCTGCGTGCCCGGGCCTAGCCGAGCTCGCGGCAGGATGCGACCTGCTCCTCGCCGAGGCGTCGTTCCGAGAGGCCGACGACAACCCCGACCACATCCACCTCACGGGACGGCAGGCCGCGGAGGTTGCGACGTCGGCGGAGGTGGGCCAGCTCGTCGTCACCCATGTGCCTCCGTGGTACTCCTCCGACGACGCGCTCGCCGACGCCAGGCCGCACTACGACGGTCCTCTCTCGCTCGCGTCGCCGGGCGCCGTCTACAAGATCTGACCGGCCTGCGCGTTCGCGCGGCGGCAGGTCGTCGAGCGCGGATTGCAGCCCGGGTATGGTCGCCGCATGACTCGCGCTGACGGCCGTGCCGCCGACGAACTCCGTCCCGTCACCATCACTCGCCAGTGGCTCGACCATGCGGCCGGCTCGGCGCTCGTGGAGTTCGGACGCACCCGGGTGCTGTGCGCGGCGAGCGCGTCGACTGGCGTTCCCCGGTGGCGCAAGGAGAGCGGCCTCGGCTGGGTCACCGCCGAGTACGCAATGCTGCCGAGCTCGACGCACACGCGGTCCGATCGCGAGTCGGTGAGGGGGCGGATCGGCGGCCGAACCCACGAGATCTCGCGGTTAATCGGGCGGTCGCTGCGAGCCGTCATCGACTACAAGGCTCTGGGCGAGAACACGATCATGCTCGACTGCGACGTGCTCCAGGCTGACGGTGGCACCCGCACCGCCGCGATCACCGGTGCATATGTCGCCCTCGCCGACGCAGTGGCACACCTGCGCGAGCGAGGCGCGTTGAGCGGCGAGCCGTTGACCGGCTCGGTCGCGGCGATCTCGGTCGGCATCATCGACGGCGAGCCGCGCCTCGACCTGCCGTACGAAGAAGATGTCCGGGCCGAGACAGACATGAACGTCGTGATGACCGGCGACGGTGCCTTCGTCGAGGTACAGGGCACGGCTGAGGGCGACCCGTTCGACCGGACACAGCTCGACCTGCTGCTCGACCTCGCCGTGAAGGGGTGCGCCGACCTCGCGGCGATCCAACACGCCGCCCTCGCAGGATGAGCCGACTCTTCCTGGCTTCGCGCAACCCGAAGAAGCTCGAGGAGCTTCGCCGGATCCTCAGCGCGTCGGCTCCCAATGTCGAGGTCGTCGGACTCGACGACGTCACGGCGTACGACGAGCCGGCCGAGACCGAGCCGACGTTCGAGGGAAACGCGTTGATCAAGGCCCGGGCCGGCCTCGAGGCGACCGGGCTGCCGACTCTTGCCGACGACAGCGGGCTCTGCGTCGACGCCCTCAACGGCATGCCCGGGGTGCTCTCCGCGCGCTGGGCGGGCACGGCCAAGGACGACGCCGCCAACAACGCGCTCCTGCTCGCCCAGCTCTCCGACCTGCCGGCCGAGCGCCGCGGTGCCCGGTTTCGATGCGCGGTCGCCTTCGCTTTGCCCGGAGGCGCCGAGTCCGTCGTCTTCGGCGAGATGGCCGGGCGCATCATCGGCGAGACGCGCGGCTCGAACGGCTTCGGGTACGACGTCGTTTTCGTTCCTGACGGCGAGACGCGCACCAGTGCAGAGATGGGCAATGACGAGAAGGACGCCATCTCGCACCGTGGCAAGTCGCTGCGACGCATCGCTCCGATCGTCGCCGACGCACTGCGAGACTAAGACCAGCGAGCCGACGCCGGTCAGCCGCTGATCCGCGCCTGGCTCAGCCCGAGTCGCCGCACTGTGCGTAGAGAGCCTGCGCAGCCGTCTGCATGGCGGCGACGTCGTCATCGCTCGGTTTGGAATCGGTGAGCTTGCTGACGGAGAACTGGTGCACCAGCCCGTCCGCGACGCACCGCGCGACGTCCTCGTCGCCGCCGCCCAGACCGCCGAACGCGGCGATCGAGAGATAGGTCCGCGTCAGCGCGAGCCCAACGGCTCGGTCGGACGCGTCACTGTCCGCTTCGGCGGTCGCGCCGCGATCACAGGACTCGAAGAGGAGGTCGGTGCCGAGACGATCGACAGACGCCGACGGCGGACCCGCTGCGACCC